>NZ_JBHIMS010000031.1:0-142786 GCF_042194285.1 Bartonella sp. MM97QHHN
GAGGTCTTCCCATGATCAACGTGACCAATCGTACCAATATTAACATGCGGTTTTGTTCGTTCAAACTTGCTCTTCGCCATTTGAGCTCTCCATTTTTCGTCCAAGCCAAGGACTAAGTTAAAAATTAATTACCAACCTGAAATTACGCGTATTTCTTTTGAATCTCCAAAGCAACAGCTGAAGGCACAGGCTCGTAATGATCAAACTGCATTGTATACTGCGCACGCCCCTGACTCATAGAGCGAAGAGTATTCACATAACCAAACATATTTGCCAAAGGAACCATTGCATTCACAACCGTTGCAATGCCGCGCGCTTCAGTTCCTGAAATCTGTCCCCGACGAGAATTGAGATCACCAATAACATCACCAACATAATCATCTGGTGTAACAACTTCCACCTTCATGATCGGTTCAAGAAGCTGTGCACCAGCCTTCTTTGCCCCATCACGAAAAGCCGCACGAGCAGCAATCTCAAAAGCCAAAACCGAAGAATCAACATCGTGATAGCCACCATCAATGAGAGTCGCTTTTACACCAAGCATAGGAAAGCCCGCAAGAGGACCTGACCCCATAACACTCTCAATCCCTTTTTGGACACCGGGAATATATTCTTTAGGAACAGCACCACCAACAATCTTTGACTCAAAAATAAAGTCATCACCATCATGAGGCTCAAAAACAATTTTCACACGAGCAAATTGACCTGCACCACCCGATTGTTTCTTATGCGTATAATCAATTTCCGCCATTTTAGTAATTGACTCACGATAAGCAACTTGAGGCTGCCCAACATTTGCTTCAACCTTAAACTCACGCCGCATACGATCAACAATAATATCAAGATGAAGCTCACCCATTCCAGCTATAATAGTCTGACCAGATTCCTCATCCGATTTAACACGAAATGAAGGATCTTCGGCTGCTAGACGGTTAAGAGCAATACCCATTTTTTCTTGATCTGCTTTTGTCTTCGGTTCAATTGCAATCTCAATAACAGGCTCTGGAAATTCCATCCTCTCCAAAATAACAGGCTTCAAAGGATCACAAAGAGTATCCCCTGTTGTCGTCTCCTTAAGTCCTGCAAGAGCAACAATATCACCAGCAAATGCTTCTTCAATATCCTCACGAGAATTTGAATGCATTTGAAGCATACGCCCCAAACGCTCTTTTTTCTTTTTCACAGTATTCTCAAGAGAAATACCTTTCTGAACTTTACCTGAGTAAATACGACAGAACGTCAATGAACCAACAAAAGGATCATTCATAATTTTAAAAGCAAGCATAGATAACGGAGCATCATCAGAAGATTCGCGTGTCGTCTCAGCCTCATTCTTTACATCAACACCCTTAATCGCCGGAATATCAATTGGAGAAGGAAGATAGGAAACAACAGCATCCAAAAGTGGCTGCACCCCCTTGTTTTTAAAAGCCGTACCACAAAGAACCGGATGAAACTGAACTTCTACTGTCCCCCTACGAATGAGAGAAACAAGCTGCTCGTTGGTTGGCATAACACCTTCCAAATAAGCCTCTGTCGCAGCTTCATCAACCTCCACAGCCATCTCAATCAATTTCTCGCGATATTCTTCAGCTTTCTCCTTTAACTCAGAGGGAATTTCACTTATCACTGCCGAGGCACCAATAGAACCATCCCACTTTAAAGCCTTCATTTCTACAAGATCAACAACTCCTTCAAAGTCATTTTCAGCACCAATCGGCAACTGCAAAACAAGCGCTTTAGCACCTAACCGAGAACCAACCATCTCCACACTACGATAGAAGTCAGCTCCTATTTTGTCCATTTTATTAACAAAAACCATACGAGGCACGCGATACTTCTCAGCTTGCCGCCAAACAGTTTCCGTTTGAGGCTCCACACCAGCATTTGCATCCAACAAGGCTATTGCACCATCAAGAACACGCAAAGAGCGCTCAACTTCAATCGTAAAATCAACGTGCCCTGGCGTATCAATAATATTAAAGCGACGCTTCCGACCGTCTTGCCCTTCCCAAAATGTCGTTGTTGCAGCAGACGTAATCGTAATACCACGCTCCTGCTCCTGCTCCATCCAATCCATTGTAGAAGCCCCATCATGGGTCTCGCCAATTTTATGATTCTTACCGGTATAGAACAGAATACGTTCAGTCATCGTAGTTTTACCAGCATCAATATGCGCCATAATACCAAAATTACGATAATCTTCAATTTTATATTCGCGAGCCATTATATTTGCCTTAGTTTAAAACTTCTACCAGCGATAGTGAGAAAAAGCACGATTAGCTTCAGCCATACGATGAACATCTTCACGCTTCTTCACGGCAGAACCACGATTATTAGCCGCATCCATCAATTCACCAGATAAACGCTCAACCATCGTCGTTTCATTTCGACCACGTGCCGCCGCAATCAACCAACGAATAGCAAGAGCCTGACGACGATCAGGACGAACATCAATCGGAACTTGATAAGTAGCGCCACCAACACGGCGTGAACGAACCTCAATATGAGGAGCAATATTCTCTAAAGCTCGATGAAATAGAGCCACAGGATCTGTTTTTACTCTTTTTTCCACAGAATCGAGCGCACCATAAACAATACGCTCTGCAACTGATTTTTTACCATCAAACATAATGGCATTCATAAATTTCATAATAACCAAATCACCAAATTTTGGATCTGGATTAATCTCACGCTTTTCTGCTCTATGACGACGGGACATTAGCTTTGTCTCTCAATATTATTTTGGACGCTTTGCGCCATACTTTGAACGACGCTGTTTACGATTCTTGACACCCTGCGTATCAAGCAAACCACGAATAATGTGATAACGAACTCCTGGCAAATCTTTCACACGACCACCACGAATCATTACAACAGAGTGCTCTTGAAGATTATGTCCCTCTCCAGGAATATAACCAATCACCTCAAATCCATTCGTCAAGCGAATTTTAGCAACTTTACGAAGAGCAGAATTAGGTTTCTTCGGTGTTGTTGTATAAACACGCGTACAAACACCACGCTTCTGCGGATTCGACTGCAGAGCAGGAACCTTATTACGTTTAACTGGCGCCACACGCGGCTTGCGAATCAACTGGTTTACGGTAGGCATGTAACCTTCCTCTTTTTCGATCTACATTCGTCTCACCCAATCGGGCTTTTCTATTTTTATTTCTATCTACCCCAACAGAATCGGAACAGATATCTAAGTCTACACACAAAATCGGGCACACCTGCAAAAAAAACAGTTTACCCGACCATAAGCAGAGAAGGCAATAGCCTTTTGCACTAGCATTTGCTTTTAATCTTCTTAACACCTGTGAATAATCTTCCGGTTCATATCCAAAACGCCTGATTACATTCACATCGGTTATGTCCATCTCTAATAGCGAGAACACGTACATTCGTCAAGAACTAAACAGCAGAAAGTTTTTAAAAATGAAAATAAATTAAATTTTAAAACTTTAAATTTGCTTTTATTGCTACTCTTGATAAATCAATTTACCATAGTAATATCCCCTATAAATAAAAAAGTAGCGATGTGACTGTAGTAAAACATACATGCAGTAAATTGAATTGCATATTGGATATCTAATGATGAGCGCCATGAAAATAGCAACGTGGAATATTGCCGGGATAAAAGCACGACATGAAACATTATGTCAATGGCTGCAGCAAAGCCAGCCGGACATAGTCTGTTTACAGGAAATTAAAAGTATCGATGAAAATTTTCCACGCGATGCAATTGAAAGTTTAGGTTACCATATAGAAACACACGGACAAAAAAGTTTTAATGGCGTTGCGATTCTCTCTAAAAAAACACCAGATGAAGTGATCCGTCGATTACCAGGCAATGATAATGATAAACAAACACGTTACATTGAAGCTGTTTATTCAACAAACAAAGGTGTTGTTCGTGTTGCATCTCTCTATTTGCCAAATGGGAATCCTATTGAGAGTGAAAAATATTCCTATAAGATAGAATGGATGGAAAGATTATATACACATGCAAAATCATTACTTACGTATGAAGAACCTCTTATTCTAGCAGGTGATTATAATGTCATCCCCACTCCATTAGATGCAAAAAAACCTCAAGAATGGTATCAAGATGCCTTATTTCTTCAAGAAACAAGAAAAGCATTCCAACGTATTCTTCATTTAGGTCTTTACGATGCTATCCGGAATGTCACCGATACTCCCTCCTTCAGTTTTTGGGATTTTCAGGCAGGTGCTTGGCCTAAGAATAATGGGATTCGCATTGATCATTTATTATTATCACCAGAAGCTGTTGATCAACTAATTTGCGCTCAGAGCCAAACAGAAGTAAGGGGATATCAAAAACCATCCGACCACGTTCCTGTTTGGATTCACCTTAATATCAATTAATAAAGTAAAATCCTCATTTCATGAGACAACAAAAAAATTCCACTCAAAAATAATAACTATGCTACAGCATATAAACAGTATATCTTAAGCAAATAAAATAAAAACAAATGAATGGAGGACATAAATGAAGAAATCATTGTTAATGCTTATTGCAGCAACGGCCATTGGATTCTCAAGTTTCGCGCATGCTGAACATGATACTCTTGAAAAAATAAAACGAACAGGTGAAATTACTTTAGGTGTCCGTGAATCATCTGGTTTAGCCTACGCCCTTGGTAATAATAAATATGTAGGTTTTCATACAGAAATGGCAGAACGGATCATTGATGATATCTCAAAAAAAATTGGTAAACCAATTAAAATTCATTATCTTCCCATCACTTCTCAAAATAGAATTCCTCTCTTAAAAAATAAAACCTATGATTTTGAGTGCGGCTCAACAACACATGATATTGCCCGCAGTAAAGAAGCAGCATTTGCTTATACGACATACATTGAAGAGGTTCGGATTGCTGTAAAGAAAAACTCTAACATTAAATCTCTTGAGGATTTAAATGGAAAAACAGTTGCAACGACCACCGGTACAACATCTGTTCAACTTATTCGTAAAAATAAACGTGCAAAAAACATTCAGTTTAAAGTTTTAAAGGGGAAAGATCACGGAGATAGTTTTTTATTATTAGAATCTGGTAAGGCAGATGCTTTTGTCATGGACGCTTCAATTCTTGCTGGACATATTGCTAAATCAAAGAATCCATCTGATTATGTCATTCTTGATACTGTACTTTCAGTCGAACCTATTGCCTGTATGCTCAGATTAAATGACAAAAAATTTGAACAAACAATCAACGATAGTATTGTACGTCAGATTAAAGATGAATCACTGGAAAAGCTTTATAATAAGTGGTTTATGAAACCGATCCCACCTGCTAACACTGTTATGAACCTTCCCTTGTCAAAACAAACAAGATATGCTTGGGATCACCCAAATAATAAGCCTCGAGAAAGCTACGCAGAAAAAGATTTATAGAATTTAATAAAGAAGAACCACACTCTTTTGAAATTGAGTGTGGTTTATATTTTAATTCACTTTTTAATAAATCTGGACTATGTAGATGCGCGTGGTTTATTGTCCTATTTGTGAATGACTAATTTGAGGGAATATCAATTAATGGACTTTTCTTTCCTTTGTAGAGATGACCTTACTCAAACATTGGTAACAGGATGCTTGGGAACTCCCGGCGTGAGCCATACCTATTTAGATACACTTCTCGATGGCTTTAAAAATACGGTTATATTGTCTATCACTTCACTTATATTAGCTGTATTGTGTGGTGTTGTTATAGGAACAATGCGCACTTTACCCAAAACATCCATAATCAATTATATATTTCGCACTATCGGTACTATTTGGGTAGAGATTATGCGTAATATTCCCCTCCTTGTACAAGTGTTTTTGTGGTATTTTGTTGTTCCGAAGATTTATCCACCAGCGATGAAATTTTCCCCCATTCTCTTGATAACATGCGCATTGGGATTCTTTACATCTGCACGCATTGCTGAACAGGTTCGTTCAGGCATTGAAGCGATTCCTTCTGGACAACGCTATGCTGCTATGGCAATGGGATTTACAACTTATCAAAGTTATCGCTATATTATACTACCACGTGCTATACGTGCAATTATGCCACCTCTTACTTCAGAAGCAATGGGGATTGTGAAAAATTCATCTATAGCATTCGCCGTTTCAATAAATGAGCTCATGCAATTTCAATACCAAACAATTGAAGAAGTAAGCCATGTTTACGAAAATTATTTGCTTGTTACGATCCTTTATATTCTAATAGCCTTATTCGTATTCATTGTGATGACAGTCATTGAACAAATACTCAAAATTCCTAATTTTCAAACAAAGGGAAATTGAATATGATGAATTTCATAAGCTCTCAGTTTGGACTTTATTTTCCTTTCAATTTTTCCGACTTTGATTTTTCCTTTTTTACCTTTGATGTATTTCGTTCTTACATTTTATCAGGTTTACTCTTTAGCGTTTTTCTAACTCTTTTTGCAACGGTATTGGGGTTTGTTTTCGGCACACTTTTAGCAATGATGCGCCTTTCTTCCATAAAACTTCTTTCTTGGTTTGCAATCAGTTACATAACAGCTATGCGTTCAATACCACTTGTGATGGTTATCTTATGGTTTTTCGTGCTTCTGCCTTTTTTAACTGGTATATCCATTGGTGCAAATAAATCAGCACTCATTACCTTTACCGCATTTGAAACGGCTTATTTTGCTGAGATTATGCGTGCTGGAATCAATTCAGTTCCGCAAGGACAAAAATATGCAGGACAAGCTCTTGGAATGACATATTGGCAAAGTATGTACA
Organism: Bartonella sp. MM97QHHN; assembly: GCF_042194285.1. NCBI lineage: Bacteria > Pseudomonadati > Pseudomonadota > Alphaproteobacteria > Hyphomicrobiales > Bartonellaceae > Bartonella > Bartonella sp. MM97QHHN. The sequence goes on from NZ_JBHIMS010000031.1 coordinate 6,779, forward strand.
TTGTCATTCTTCCTCAAGCCTTTAGAGATATGCTTCCAGTCTTTTTAACACAAGTTATTATCCTTTTTCAGGATACAACCCTTGTTTATGCCATCAGTGGTCATAGCCTTTTGAATGGTTTTGATATTGCTGCTAATAATTTTGGTGTAAAGCAAGAAGCTTATATCTTAGCAGCTATTTTCTATTTTGTTATCTGTTTTACACTGTCACAAATAGTTTTGTATTTACAAAAAAAAGTATCCATTATTCGCTAACAGGAAAAAAAATGTCTACTCATATGATCGAAATAAAAAATGTTTCTAATTGGTATGGCGAAATTAAAGTCCTTAAAAACTGTACAACCAATATTAATAAAGGAGAAGTCGTTGTCGTTTGTGGTCCATCAGGCTCAGGAAAGTCAACACTCATTAAAACTATTAACGCTCTCGTCCCTTTTCAAAAAGGTGAAATTTGGATTAATGGAATACCTGTTCATTCAAAAAAAACGAATCTGCCTAAATTGCGAAGTCAGGTAGGAATGGTGTTTCAACACTTCGAGCTTTTCCCCCATTTATCTGTCACAGAAAATTTGACAATTGCACAAATCAAAGTCCTAAAACGAAGCAAAAAAGAAGCACTTGAACGTGGATTGTTATATCTTGAACGCGTTGGCCTCATTGAACACAAAGATAAATATCCTGGTCAACTTTCTGGAGGGCAACAACAACGTGTTGCTATTGCACGTGCCTTAACTATGGATCCACTTGTCATGCTTTTTGATGAACCAACATCTGCTCTAGATCCTGAAATGGTAGGTGAAGTACTCGATGTCATGATTAGCTTAGCAGAAGAAGGTATGACGATGATTTGTGTAACCCATGAAATGGGATTTGCACAAAAAGTCTCTGAGCGTGTTATTTTCATAGATCAAGGAAAAATTCTTGAAGACTGCTCATCTAAAGAGTTTTTTTCTGATCCGCAAGCAAGAAAACCGAGAACGCAAGAATTTTTGTCTAAAATCCTAAGTCATTAGCCATTAGATTATCAAAAAAAGCTATCTTTACTATGAACTTGTATACAAGAAAACAGAGTTTAATATAAGATGAAAGAATGTAAAAATATTACAATCAGATGTTTAAAAACTGTTATTCTTTAAAATCTCAGCAACCAGTGAAATTGCTGTACGTCTCTCAGATTCATTACAAAGAGCAAAAGCCTGTTCTTGCAAAGGATGAATCCAATTTTTGTCTTTTACGTTAGCTTTTTCATAGGCAGCAGTTAACATTGCTGCCCCACGGACAATTTTTCCTTCTTGAAGCAGTATATTTCCAAGCATTGCTTGGGCAGAAGGATTTCCTTTTTTTGCTGAAAGTTGAAACCATCGTGCTGCTTGTATAAGATTCTTCTCCCTTCCCTCTCCCTTTAAAAATATTTTTCCTAAATGATACTGAGCTTTAGGATTTCTATAGTTTACCGCAGCCTGCATATAAAGATGAGCAGCATAAGAAGGATCAGGTTTCACAGGTGATTGAGGAATACCTTTTTTTATATATCTCGCAAGTTTAACCAATGCATCAGAAACATAACTTTCATCCTCTGAACCAAGATCAGCACCTTTTTCAACAATATATGCAAAAAAATTATATGCCTTATAATCATTTTTAGGGACACCATCACCGTTTGCATAGATAGAGCCAAGTTTCCAATTCGCACCAATATGGCCTCTCTTAGCTGCACAACGTAATGCTGCAATAGCCTGATTTATATGCCCATTTTTATAAGCAGACATGCCACGTTTAAAAAAATAAAACGAACCATCATTCGCTTCTTGCAAGCTATTGACATCTATTACATAAACAGTCGAAAAGAATCCCCCTAAAATCACAACAATCGTGACTTTTTTCCATATCTGAAACCTATTAACCATTTCCCCCCCTATCTCAATTTTAATGATTATATCTGTTACAAATTTCTTTGTAGATATTTAAACTCTTTTTCTTAGTAAGAAGCATACGCGATTTTAAAGTAAAAATTTTAAAAGAAAAGACAAATAGATAAAAATCATCCAAAATGTTCGATAAAATTAAGTATCCATTTTTATATACAACAAATTGATTTTTAAATATAAATCATCATTCTATATTTTGTAACACATCCTTTAACATTCTAAGCTTTATCGATCTTAAAATTTTATACGTATGAGTAAAAATCGTTCAATAAAATAACGTGTATTAAACAGCAACTTGAGAATGAAGAGAATACATGATGAATGGTAAGCGTTTAAATATAAAAAACAATACGAAAGATGGGTAAATATAATGATGATAGTTAACTTATAACTTCACGACTGCCTTACCACCTTAAAGATGAAGTTTTTTGTCTCCGTCAATCTATAAACAATACAAGCTTTTTGTTTAACGGATTGCACCTGACATCATTTCACATGGGGTTACTTCATACTTTACACACAAGTTCTAACTCAGAATACTCACCACTACATACAAAAAAATACCACATGTGTAATTTTACATGCCTTATATTGCTACTCTAAATGATGATATTTTACAGAAATAAAACAATGTTTTGATTTATAATGATAATTTACCTTTTTGCATATTGAATGAGGACCTCGAATATCGTAAGATTCTCTCATTCCAAACCTGTTCCAGGTTAAATCAATCAAAACCATCCGCTTGCACATTACAAGCAGAGAGAGCTATGTGGATAAAAACTCTGTGTAAGAAAGAACTAAAAATGCCTCTTACGAACAGTTTGAGCTAAGGGTTGTCCGGATATTGGACAGAATGGTGCCCCCCGGCGCTTGTTACTTCACAAGCATAAAGAAGGGAAGCTCAATGGATTTACCGTTATACCACTCATGATCTACGTCGTGGAATAGGCTTGGATGCCTTAAAAGATGTCTCTTTAATGATAAACATAAAACAATGGATTTCAGTAGAGATTTTATGATCGTTCATGAAAAACTAACAAAAGAAAAAGTTTCTTTAAAGAAGATCTATACTAGCCCTACTGGTATGCAATTATCTATCAAAAAAATAAAAAGTTGAAATCAATCTAACCGCTCTAAAGCAACAAATATTTTTTTCTGCGCTGCACGCAGTTCTACAACCCTGTTCCGCTCACGCTCAACAATTTCTGCTTTTGCATTTGCTATAAATTGGGGGTTATTTAACTTAAGCGATATTTTTTCAATATCTTGTTCAATTTTACTGACATCCTTCCTCAAACGAACACGTTCAGCCTCCAAATCAATCAACTGTCCTAATGGTAAACAAAAAACAGCCTCTCCCAAAATCATTTGTGCCGATACTTCCGGAAGTTTATCAGAGAAATCAATAACTTCAATACGCGCTAATTTTTTAAGAAGTGCATCATAACGCTTCACACGCTCTCGCGTTACTTCCCCTCCTTCGACAACAACAAGAGGTGCTTGTGTCGCCACTGGAATATTCATTTCAAAACGTACAGACCGAATCCCCGTGACGACATCAATAAGCCAATTAATATCATCAGCAGCTTCTTCATCTATCAATGTTTCCTCTGGCCATTTTGTCAATGCGAGCATATCCTCACGCTTGATGGCTTGCGTTTCTGTAAGAGACCATAACTCTTCCGTCATATAAGGCATAAAAGGATGAAGAAGTTTATAAACTTCATCTAAAACCCAAGCAGTACAAGCTTGAGCCTCATTTTTAGCATCTTCATTTTCCCCCTGAAAAATAGGTTTGAGAAGCTCCAAATACCAATCACATAATGTATTCCAAATGAAACGGTAAAGAGTGGCAGCTGAATCATTAAATTTATAGTGTTCAATACCAGTCGTAACTGCTGAAATTGTTTTAGATAACTCTGTTAAAATCCAACGATTAAGCGGCAATTTTGCTTGTTCTGGTTTAAAAGTTGGATCATGCTTCACACCATTCATCTGTGCAAATCGGGTAGCATTCCACAATTTCGTAGCAAAATTACGATAACCAGCAATACGGGAAACATCAAGTTTTACATCACGACCTTGTGCTGCCATAATAGCTAAAGTAAACCGAAGTGCATCAGCACTATATTGATCAATAAGCTCTAAGGGATCAATAATATTTCCCTTTGATTTTGACATCTTTGCACCCTTTTGATCCCGTACAAGAGCATGCACATAAACCGTTGGGAAAGGAACGTCACCCATAAAGTGAAGTCCCATCATCATCATACGAGCAACCCAGAAAAAAATAATATCAAATCCTGTCACAGATAAAGATGTTGGGTAAAAAGTAGATAATTCAGTCGTTTTATTTGGCCATCCTAATGTTGAAAAAGGCCAAAGAGCTGATGAAAACCAAGTATCTAAAACATCCGGATCACGGATTAATTCAACAACCTCACCATAATGAGCAAAAGCTGAATCTAAAGCCTCTTTTTCACTTTTTTCAACAAAAACCGTTCCATCAGGACCATACCAAGCAGGAATCTGATGTCCCCACCATAATTGGCGAGAAATGCACCAAGGTTGAATATTTTCCATCCAATTGAAGTACGTCTTTTTCCAGTTATCGGGAACGAACTGCGTTTTGCCTTGTTGAACAGCCTCTATCGCTGGCTTTGCTAATTCAGCAGCATGAACATACCATTGATCCGTCAAAAAAGGCTCAATAGGGACACCACTGCGATCTCCATGAGGAACCATATGGGTATGATCATCAACAGAAGCTAAATATCCCTGTTCTTCCATCAAAGAAACAATCTTCTGGCGAGCAACAAAACGATCAGATTTATCGAGATTTTCTACTAACATTTTTAATTCATCTGATAAAATCAAACCATCGAAAAATGCTTCATTTTCACGAAGAAAAATCTCGGCTTGCTGGGTAAAAATATTGATCAAGCGTAAATGATTACGCTGTCCTACTTCAAAGTCATTAAAGTCATGAGCTGGTGTGATTTTTACAGCACCACTTCCAGCTTCAGGATCAGCATGGCTATCACCAACAATTAATAACCTACGACCAACAAGCGGCAAAAGAGCATTTTTACCGATAAGATTTTTATAACGCTCATCTTCAGGATTAACAGCAATTCCTGTATCACCAAGCATTGTTTCTGGTCGTGTTGTCGCCACTGTTATAAAAGTTGTCGCATCATTTGGATCAAAAATTTTACCTTCAAGTGGATATCTAAAGTGCCACAAACGTCCTTGAACTTCTTTTTGCTCAACTTCAAGATCTGAAATAGCTGTCAACAATTTAGGATCCCAATTGACGAGGCGCTTATCCCTATATATCAACCCTTGCTTATAAAGCGTGACAAAGACTTCACGAACCGCCTGCGACAACCCCTCATCCATTGTAAACCGCTCACGCGACCAATCACATGAAACCCCAAGGCGACGCAACTGGTTTGCAATAACGCCTCCAGTTTCATAACGCCATTCCCAAATACGCTCAATAAACTTTTCTCTCCCCATTTCTTGACGCGTTGGCTCTTGGCGTTCTGCAAGTTGACGCTCCACTACCATTTGCGTAGCAATCCCAGCATGATCCATACCAGGCTGCCACAACACATTTCTGCCACGCATCCGCTGAAATCTAACTATTATATCTTGAATTGTCGTATTGAGCGCATGCCCCATATGAAGTGAGCCCGTAACATTAGGAGGAGGAAGCATAACGCAAAAAGGTTCTGCACCGCTTTTAGAACCAGCTCCCGCTTTAAAAGCCCCACGAGTCTCCCATCTCTTTGCAACCCGTTGCTCTATAGAGGCAGCATCATAGTTTTTTTCTAACATTCTATCCATCCATAACGCCGCTGAAAAACACAATATATGATCAAAACCTGATCAGAATCTCGTGAATCTCAGCCATTCACTAGAGAGCTCGCAAAATCGCAAACAAAATTCTCATAAAATGAAAAACATAAAAATAATGTAAAAATAATTAAGACGATTTTTTAATCGCCTTCATAATCTCTTCACGCAAAATATCTTCCAGCAAAATAGGCAATTTAGACTGTAACCATTCTGCTATAGCAGGACGCAACACATCCTTTGCAATCTTTTCTGCAGAAGAAATACAATATGCAGACAATTCCACATGACCATCCCTTCCAGCGTCTGACTGTGATTTCCTTATCTCATCTTCATATTCTTTTGCTTTATAAACAGAATTCCGTTCTTCAGAAGAAAGCTTCATCTTTTGCATATCCATACCAACTGTATTATTTTCTGCCTCTATATCCTCTTTCTCTTGCGTTATCTTCCCTCCTTGATTTTCAGAAGAAAGACCAATACGATCAGCTAAAGCTTTCATAGCATCATCAACCGATAAGGTTGTATCATAAATACCCTCGGATGCCACTTCTGAAGCATTCACTGCAACATCTTCATTTAAAAAGTGATCAGATTGAACCGCATTTTCTTCGATTATTTCACGAATAGATGTTAAAATTTCATCCATACTTGGCTCACGTAACACGCTTGAACTCTGTACCATACTTTACAACCTCTCAAAGACGCAACAACAAATAGAATCATATTTTCAGTGTATGCAAAAGAATTATAAGATCAACATGCCTCCTACGATATTTTCAAATATGCTTGTCATAAAGAGGGCGCTACACACAGTTTTCTACACTTATAAAAATAATATCTCGCCGCAATATCTTTCAACATATTCAACTGTTGATTTACTAAGCTTTTAAAAACTAAAATAATTTAATAAGATTCAAAGAGATACTTTTATGTATTATCGGATATATTTAATTGTTTTTAAACCTAAATAACTTGCAGTCAATTTACCAATAGAAGATTGAACACTATAGCTCGCCACAACAGCATTACGCTCTGCCATTGCAAGCGCAATCTGAGCATTAATCAATAGAGTACGAGAATTTAAAACATCCAGCGTCGTTGCTTGCCCTACGAGATTTTCTTGAACACGACCTTTCAGAGCAATTTCAGCAGCACGAACACTTTCACGGTAAGCAACAACAGATGAGCGTGCGCCCTCCAACTGAAACCAAGCAGAAGTAAGTGCTTGTCGCGTATTACTATGCGCCAAATCGAGTTGAAGCTGCGCCTGTCCAAGCTGTTCCCTTGATTGGCGAATTTGCGCAGACGTACGCCCTCCTTCAAAGATTGGGACACTTACTGACAACACTATCGATTTAGAAATGCCATCTTCTCCAACCCCGCTGTAGATTCGATTATAAGATGCAGTTGCAGAAAAATCAACTTTAGGGAGCAACGCCCCTTCTTTCGCCTTTACATTATAAACACTCGCATCGACTAAATATTTAGCATAAAGGATTGCTGGATGCATCACAACGCTCATTTGGTAAGCCATATCAAGGTTGACGGGAAAATCTTTGGCTACAGGTGGGCGTTTTAACTTTTCAGGATCAGAACCAATAACTTGTCGATACACTGCCTCTGCTGCTTTTACATCAGCACGAGCAAGACTCAGCTCTGAAACCGCCACGGAACGTGCAGCTTGAGCTTGAGCAAGATCAACATGCCCTCCTTCACCCACATCAAATTTTGCTTTATTGGAACGAACTTGTTCCTCAAGAGCTGCCAAATTTTCTCTCCGAAGATCGGCAACACGACGTGCGTGATAGACATTAGCATAAGCGGTCACCGCCTCCAGAAACGTATTTTGTTCAACATTACGAAGATATTCACGCTGAGCCTGCAACTTAACTTGAGCTGAAGAAAAGATATTTTGCGTGATAAAACCATCAAATAATCTTTGATTTAATCTCACTCCTATAGATCCAGAAGTGACATAAGGACCTGTAAAAGACTTATTGCGCCCATAGTTCCCAACTCCCTCAACTTGTGGCAATAGCCCCGATCGCGCAATGACAACATCATCACTGGATATACGCACAGCTGCACGTTCACTATTCAACTTAGCATTATATTTATAAGCCTTAGAAAAGGCATCCATCAATGTTTCAGCACAAACAGCCTCTGATAGAAAAACACTCAACACCAGCAATAAACACGCCTGAAACTTCTTGTTTACTCTAAACATAATACACACAATAACAAACCCCAAATAAATTACAAAATTATCTTTTATTCACAAAACAAACAAGCACTAAAACACAAAACCAGGTGTTTTGAAAAAACAAGGAAGAGGCTTTACAGCGAGGTTAAAAGCACGACGAGCCGAGATGATCCCATCTTCTTTTATATAGATTTGTGCAACAGCAGCATTTCCATGCCCTTCAACCACAACAAGACGTCCACAGTCTTTCATTTGATCAAAGATACCTTGAGGAATAAAATCAACAGATCCCTCAATGAAAATCACGTCATAAGGTCCCTCAACGGCATATCCTTTCTCTAATGGACCATGAACGACAACCACATTATCACATTGATTCCGTTCTAAAGCTTCAAGAGCACGTTCAAAGAGAGATTTATCACTTTCCAGCGCAATCACAGACCCTGCAAGTTTTGCAAGCAACGCTGCACAATAACCACTATTTGCACCAATATCTAAAACAACATCTGATGATTTTACAGCGGCAAGCTGTAGTAATTTCGCTAGAGACGCAGGTTTCATCAAATAGCGTGCAGGAACCCCATCTTGCACTGGACATAGAACAATATCAGTATCAAGATAACTTAACACTTTCATATCTTCCGATACAAAATCTTCACGAGATACCGTTAAAAAGGCTTCAAGAACTGATAAATCCGTTACATCGACTGTACGAATTTGATTGTCAACCATTTTGCGACGAAGCTCAGCAAAATCTGCAACCATAACGAATATTTTCTCCTAACCTACAAAAAACAAACAAAACAACGACAACAAGGGACGAAGATCTCTTAAACTATGGGTGTTAGAAAAAAGGATGCTACAGTCAACAATTAGATTTTAACTGTATAATCTCTCATACAAAAGTGTCTTCACAAGAATAGAGGGAAATAATCTATTTTCCTATACCTCATCTCCCCTAAAAGCCGTTTCGTTTAAAATCGGCTGGAGGCCTCGCCCGGAATCGAACCGGGATACAAGGATTTGCAGTCCTCTGCGTAACCATTCCGCCACGAGGCCTCGTCAACAAACATAAAGGTTTCAATAAGGGAAGGCAACGCATCCGTCAAGGTGTAGAAATATTCTCTCGCCTTTTTTCCTCTTATTACACAATTTATCATATTTTTTTTAAAAAAGTAATTTTATCCTTTGCAAATCAGTATTGCTTTGCTATAGCCTTTTCAATTAAATGATTGGGCACCGTTCCCCGGTAGCTCAGCGGTAGAGCAACCGGCTGTTAACCGGTTGGTCGCTGGTTCGAATCCGGCCCGGGGAGCCACTTTTCTTTTATTCTACGTAATTTATTGTTTTTTCTAAAGTTTTTAGACATGAGGGATTCGTTAATAAAAGTAATGGAATAGGATTTTTGCAATAAAATAGAAACGCAATATCCTACGGGATGTGTTTTTTGCAATGAACGCAAAAAACTATTGATTCATTTTAAAATAGCACAAATAAGATTACTTTTCTCAAACCACCGCACCTCTATAAGAGGGCACTGCAATTATTTGCACATTATAAATTATAAATTACGATTTCTTTCATCAAAGATGAATTATTAAGCTCCATCAGCAATGAAACTGTCTCATATTTTTTTTCCAAAGAAAGAATGATTTATACTCAATAAAGAAATTAAACTTAAAAACCTGCTCATGAAGCAATCATTTTGAAAAATGGAAGAAACAATAATCAAGGTCATATATTATCTCCATACACCCCACATAACCTCCTCCCCATCCTAAAAGCAAAAAACATAAAACAAGTCTGTAAACACTCCAACGTCTTATCTAATAGGTTGCCTCCTGCTAGCCACTTCAACGCTTTACAAACAACCTTGCCTTGTTCACCACACTGTCATAAAACATTTAATACATAAAATCTTATAGGCTTTATAGCCCCAAATACTTTATATCCCCCCAAATAATAGTGTTTTACAGTAAAAACCAAGATAACGAGCTAAATTGTTAAGAATCTTGAGAAAGCCTTCAGAAATCATGACATTCTCGCTATTGTATTATGCAGTCACATGCTTTTTTAAAGAGATATCTCTTAAATCCCCCAAGACTCTTTCACAATGACACCCCCGTAAATGGTATAAAATGAAATCGATTGATCAGCCCCATCTTTATTTATAATAAAAGCCATACCATCATACTATTTTCCAACTCTCAATCTCAGCAATCCCCCATTGCCTTTGAAAGAGTTTATAAAAATTATTTTATTTATTTTTCAAATGTTTATTTATATGACAACTTCACACATAACGTGCAAGCGAATACTTTTGATTGATCCGCATAAATAACTTAAAAATGAAAAAAATACGATATAGTGAATTATTAAATATATAAAACAATGAGTTATTATTAGACATCAATTTTTAAAATTAAAAGTTATCATTAAAGATAAAACACATCCTTTATAAAAATAATTTTATATAAATAAAATCTACTTTTATTCCCATTTAAAAAAATGGGAATAAAGCAAATAAATAATTGCCTCTACAATAAAGATTTTTAATAAATCCAAAAAGTTAGAAGTTTTCATTTCTAAAAAATGAAAACCTCTAAAGGATCTTCTTACTTTGACAAGAGTATTTTATAGCTCTTTTCATCAACAAAAGTAAAAAATCTCCAGTACATGATCTTTTTTCAAGACTTTATCTAAGCAGCCCTCTTAACTGATTTTCGAAAACGAAGAGGCTTTGCACGCTTTACTACTGCTTTTGCTTTTTTATGCCTCTCATTTTGAGGTGAAGAATTCTTCCGCTGCAACTGTGCGGTATCATCTTTTCGACCTAAAAACTGTTTTTGATGTTTAGATTTTTTAAAACGGCGTTCCTTATCGTTTTCTTTTTCTTTACTTTCTCGTACAATTGGCTTTTCTGGAAACGCTGCAAATTGTTCTGGAACAGCCTCAGCCACCAATTTCATACGAATCAAGCGCTCTATAGCACGCAAGCGGGACCTTTCTACCTTCTCATCAAAAAGCGTAAGTGCTACACCAGATGCGCCATTACGTCCTGTACGACCAATACGATGTACATAACTTTCAGCTTCATCTGGTAAGTCGTAATTAATAACGTGGCTTATCCCTGGTATATCAATACCGCGTGCAGCAATATCTGTTGCCACTAGAATCTGCACAGATCTTTCACGAAAAGCTTTTAAAGCAGACTGGCGAGCACCTTGTGATTTATTTCCATGAATTGTTGCGACTAAATATCCTACCTTTTCTAAACTACGTGTGACAGCATCTGCCCCATGTTTAGTTCGAGTAAAAACAATAACCGAATCAAAAGCTGGATTTGTCAAAAGTTTACTTAAAACATTCTTTTTTTCATTCGTAGGAACACAATATAATTTTTGGCAAATCTCTACAGCCGTAGTACCTTGAGGAACAACTTCAATTTTAACCGGATCATTGAGTAAACATTTTGCAAGCACAGCAATTTCCCTCGGCATTGTTGCAGAAAAGAGTGCTGTCTGACGCTCTTGATGCAAAAGCTTTGCAATTTGCTTAACATCATGAATAAACCCCATATCCAACATACGATCTGCTTCATCCAAAATCAAAAAACGAGATTGGGAAAGATCAACACACTTTTCACGAACAAGATCTCTCAAACGCCCTGGAGTCGCTATCAAAACATCCACACCTGCTTCCATACGTTTAATTTGTTTTAAACGTGATACGCCCCCAAAAATAAGACATGTTGAAAGATGTGCTCCTTTCGCCGCAGTGCGAATCGCTTCATCAATCTGAACAGCAAGTTCGCGCGTTGGAGCTAAAATCAAAGCGCGTGCAGTTTTAGGGCAGCGTTTATCACCTAAAGCCAAAATCTGACTTAAAATAGGCAAACTAAATGCCAAAGTTTTTCCAGAGCCTGTCTGAGCAACACCTAAAATATCGTGTCCTTTCAACATCACTGGAATAGCTTGTTCTTGTATAGGTTTAGGTTTACTCATCCCAGCAATGAGTAAATTTTTAATCAAAAGAGTAGGCAAACCTAACTTTGTAAAAACATTTTCTTCTTTTATAGGCAAAATAAAATCTTTCCTTAGCTGAAGAACTCAAAAGAAGTAACCATCTGAACTCTCCACTCAAGAATCCGCGCAAGAGAAATCCCTGACATTTTAAATGAAGCAACGCCTAAAAAGCGGCTTGCGCAACTCATGAACACCTTGAAATCAAGATAAAGGCGTATAAACTTCACTTTACAAAAAGCCAACAAACCAGCCTAAATGCCTTCATCTCTATTATCTTTGGATTATGATAAAAAAGCAAGAACTTTACGAAATACATTTATCATGAATAAAAACAATATTTAGATCGTTTACTTTTTGATGATTGTGTCCATCGGTAAATGTACCTTGATAAAATCAGGATAAATCTCGAGAAAAACTGGATTTTGTAAAGTTTTTTGACCGCCATAAATTAAATACCATTGGTTTTTATCAAAAATCGCCAAAGTTTTATATTGAATGATGCGATCTTTCATCTCAAGAACTGTTGGAATTAAAGCATACAAAGTACCGTTATCAGTTTGTAAATACTCTATATTTTCTTTATCTAAATAATAAGCACCAGAAGGCAACCCCTCAAATTTCTTATGCAACTGTTGAAGAAAATCACTACGTAAAGCACTCTCTGTTGTATTCAATCGATGTGCCATCTCTTTATAAAGCCGCTCAGGCATATAACGAGAAATAGGCATAAAATCCCCATTTTTTATAGCATTATTGACATCAACAACGACTCTTGAAAGTTCATCTTTTTGTACTATTGTTGGCTGAGATGCTAAACTCTGTTGATTAACAATCAAAAAGAAAAATAGACTCAGCACCGAATAAAAAATAGGTTTCATCATTATACTTCTTGTTTTAGTAAAATTTCAGTTTCTCAAATAACAAAATCAAATAACGTTTGATCATCAGTAATATCACGATAACGCCAACCTAACGCTTGAAATTTTTCCTCTAAAAGACAAAAATTACCGTATTTTTTTGTTTCAATCGCAACCAATACAGAACCAAAGTTTCTCGCTGACTTTTTAAGATATTCAAAACGTACGATATCATCATCTGGTGATAATGTGGAAAGAAAATGACGCAATGCACCAGGATGTTGCGGAAAACTAAAAATAAAATATTTTCTCAACCCTTGGAAACGTAAAGAACGCTCTTTAATTTCTGGCAAACGCTCAAAATCAAAATTACCTCCTGAAATAACGAGAAGAATTTTTTTCCCCTTTAACTCTTGAGGAGGAATACTGTTAAGCGCATCAATCGATAAAGCACCAGCCGGTTCAAGAACCACACCTTCAACATTAAGCATTTCAACCATCGTAGAACAAACGCGGTTTTCAGGAACCGTAATGACAGAATCAGGGGGAAATTGCTTTAGAATTGTATAGTTTAGAGCACCAATTTCAGCCACAGCAGCACCATCTACAAAAGTGTCAATGCTTTCAAGCTTGACGCGTTTTCCACTCTCCAAACAAGCAAGCAAACTTGCAGCTCTTTGCGGCTCAACAAAACGAAGCTTTGTTTTCCAACCATATTCATGTAAAAACTTGCTCACTCCACTTGCCAAACCACCACCCCCTACTGGCACAATCATCAAATCTGGCTCACTTTCTCCATTGAGTTTTTTCCATTGTAAAGCAGCTTCACAAAGCACTGTTGCCTGCCCTGTAATAATGCGAATATCATCGAAAGGTGGAGCCATTACACCACCGCTCTCTACGACAAAGGATTGCGCAGCTTCATAACATTGATCAAATGTTTCACCAACCAAACGAATATCAATGAATTCTCTACCAAAAATACGTGTTTTTTCAATTTTTTGTTGTGGCGTTGTCATAGGCATGAAAATCACGCCTTTACGTTTAAAATAACGACAAACAAAAGAAACCCCTTGCGCGTGATTCCCCGCTGAAGCACAAACAAATGCAGAATCTGGTGATATACAGCTAAGCATTTCTGAAACAAAATTGAAAGCACCACGAATCTTATAAGACCGCACCGGTGTTAAATCTTCACGCTTTAAATAAATTTCTGCATCATACTTTTGACTAAGAAAATCATTTCTTTGAAGTGGTGTTTCAGCAAACACGTGATGCAATCCCACCATAGCTTTTGTGACGTCTTGAATAAATTGACTCATAACACTAATCATTTCATACTTTATTTACATTATAAAAGCTTTTTCTATCGATAAAGGAAACTATTGTCAGTCAAAATTTCACTAAAAAATGAAAAATGTTTCTTTTGTCATTAATTCTTGATTCAATAAAAGATATAGCTTATGAGAGAACTCACATCGCGGACGTGATGAAAACGGTAAACATAGCAGACTTAAAATCTGCCGGTCGAAGACCTTGCGGGTTCAAGTCCCGCCGTCCGCACCAGATTATCTTAATCTCTCTTATTTTCCAATGATTTATTAAAAGTCAAAAAAAATTAAAGCACCTTCTAAACCACCTTTCGTAACTTTATTATAACGCTATAAGACGGCACCGCGGTGGTACTAAAATACGAATCATTGCTGCTTTTTGAGGTACCTTTTTAGCACTTTGACCTCCTCCTCGTCTTTATAGGATGGAGAGGTAATCAGTATTGCTAATTTGGGATTGGCTTATACTCTTCATGACTCTTGTAAAACGACGCAAAAGCTCAGAAAAGAGATAGATGCAAAAGACAAAATAATAGATAAAGAAGCTGAAAAAATACGTGCACAAAAAGATGTGATTCAAAAACAAGAAGAGTTAATTCGAAAATCAACTGCTTCTAAGATTATTTTTCCTCGAATGGCAGTAAAAAATTGGACCAAAAGTAGTTTCAAGTACTTTCTCACGACCATTTTTTCAAGACAGGCAATCACAACACGCTCTGTCATAGCGCACATATAAATACGCAACAGCCTTCATGGGGGAAGATGATCATCAATACACAAACCGTTCTCTGCCTTGATCTAGATCTAAGACAGGCTGGGCGATTTCTCGTGTAGACAGCAGTATAACAAGTAGCACTTGTCAATTTTGAATTTTGTCGTTTTAAAGGCGATAGTATGCGCTATTTGCGTTTTCAGCAATGGCTTACAAAAATGAAGATCACAACAGATAAAGTCAATGCCTCACAAGAAGAGATGATTAAGACGGTGTGTGCAAAAGGATACAATCCAAAAGATGACAACGAAGCAAATGCTTTAGCAATTTTATATTTAGTTAAAGAAGGAAATGCGCATGTCTAATGCAATGCCATGGATAAGATTCCTTTTGAATGACTGGAACAGTGAGATCGATGGAATGACATGAGAGCAAAGGGGCATTTATATAACGCTTTTCATTCGCATGTATGACAAAAAAGCACCAATTAAAACAGATTTTGAAATGCTTGCCCGCGCTTGCAATTGCTCGCAAAAAAGTTTGTAACTATTGTCGAATATCTCATAAAGAATGATAAACTTATTGAGAAAGATAATGGTTTGTCGAATACGCGCGTTGAAGAAGAGCTAAAAGATTTTACTGATAAAAAAGTGCACATATCGCAAATTCATAGTGAGGCTGGAAAAAAGGTGCACAATAAAAAACGCTATAAAAACACTTTAATGATTTTGCTGAAGCAAACGCTAAGCAAAACCAAGCTATAAAGAAACAGAATAAGAATATATATAAACTAAAACTATCATTTTAGTTAGCAAAAAAAACTGCTTCTGAAAGTTTAGAAACAAACGAACAGGTTGACGAACCAACAGAGGTTGCTGCTGTTGAGACCACATCAGAGCAAATCGAAACGGGTGTAGAAAAACAACCTTCCATTCACGAGCAAGAGAACATTACGAAAAAGCTAAACGGGTTAGAAATGACAGTGGCTGTCGTACCCCTGATGATTTCGAACCTGTTTATGATTTCGCAATCGAAGAGGGATTGCCTCCAGAGCGTGTCAAAGCCGAAATGGCAAAATTTCGAGATTTTTGGAAAGCTAGAACAGGCAAAGATGCACGCAAAACGGATTGGAAAGCAATGTGGCGCAACTGGGTGCAAAAAGCTATCGAGGATTTAGAGAACGGAAAAAACTATGGAAATCACTCTCAAAGGCAAAAAAGTGTAGATGAACGCATCTCAGACAGTATCCTTGATATCGGGCCTCGAGGTCACTTTGAAACACATTCACGAGATGATAACTCCGGAGTTTCCTTTAGTTTTGAAAAGTGGCAAGCATTGACATAACAGCAGGAAGCGATTGCCTTAGAAGCGTGTGATCAACTTCACGAATTGTTTTCAATAAAAGTGAGTAAAGAGGACATAACCAAGGCAATTTGGATGCTTTCGTGTGGTTCAAAAAATTTCGCAACAGGCAGATCATGAAGGTATGGCGCTTACCTATGGAATGGTTTTGGAAAGTGTTTCTGCGTGGTCACTCATAAAAACGGTTAAACGGATTTTATGCGATGAGGTAGAAGGTTTATCGGATACGTTTTTTCCAAACACTCGTGAGTTAGTAAAATTATGTCGTGATTTGGAAAATAGTCTTTTGACAAAAGCCAATCTTGTACACCAGGCTGTTTTGAACACCCGTGAAAAAAGGCTGAAAGAAAAGGCAATGAGAGAGAATTCAAGACCACTCACGTTGGTTGAAAAGCAAGTGAAAAACATTGCAGGTTAGCAAACTAGTGAAAATTTCTGATCATTTTGTGATTGGATGTGCATTTAAATCGACAAAATGGCACCGTACAGAGTGATTTAAAGATTTTATGATAAAAAATCTATCATATAAAACGCTCTGTACGGTCAAATTTAAGGCAAATAGACAAATTTGTAAAATTAGGATTAAAGCATGTTCATTTTAAAACATCTATTCTTAAAAAACCGTAAACAACCCATGCGAAAGAGGTTTGTTGCAACGGCAGTGGGTATGCCCCATGGGGGATGGGACAGAGGAGTATTTTTACAACCTCTACGAATACGAAGACGGCACAAGAGAGTGTGAAAAGTTTGATGGTGGTCAGTATTACAAAACACCTAAGAATGCGGATTTTAGTACCAAAGCGCAAGTAAAATCATGGGTTTACGTTGGTGATATTCCGAAAAGCATTCTCAATTACGAACCTCTTATAGACGAGATCAACAGAGAGATAAAAAATATTGACTTTATTCAGAGTATATTGCGTATTGCTCTAAATGCGCTTCTTAAACATTTACACAAAAGCATAAAAAGCTATTGAATCATGGGCTTTATGTTATATTTTTATATAATATTAGAGAGGGCGTTTTATGCATACAACGAAATTACGTAAAGTTGGAGGATCAGTTATGCTCTCTACACCGCCTGCATTGCTTGATGTTCTTCATCTTACTGAAATATGCAAGTGGGTTTGGCTATAGATATCGCAAAATTACACTCTTTAAGAATTGTTAGCCCAATGTAATACTTCGGACGATTTTGCGGATAAAGATGTAGAGTGGTTTGATGCTAAGCTTGTTGGGAGAGAGCTCTTGTAATGAAGCGGGGTAAATTTGGTTTGTATCGCTTGACCCAACCTCTGTCTATGAGAAAAATGAATGCATCCTGTACTGATTGTGTCACCGGAGGCGTTTAATCGTTTAACAAAAACACTCATTGTTTTGCCCATTACGAGTGGAGGAAATTTTGCTAGAATAGCAGACTTTGCTGTTTCATTGGTGGGAACAGGGCTGCATACAACAGGTGTGATATGCTGCGACCAACCGCGTTCTTTAGATATAGTAGCGCGTAATGGGCGAAGTCTTAGCAAAGTTATCAACATTTCTTACTTGAATTTTTTCTACAATTTTTAATGTTTAAAAACACCAACTTTAGGTAAAAAATAAAAAAGCATAAGATCATGATTTTTTCTGTTGACAATCGGCTAAACAATTTTTCACAGAATAAAAATCAATATTTGACTAATGATGTCATTAATTATGACTCAAAAGAAGCAATGATGAAAGCTGTCATCACTAAGCCAATGTGTGTTGTTGGAGACAATAAAAGCACTGTTCGCTTTGAACCATCAACACCCAATAATCCATTTGTTGAAGTTTCCAATCAAGTCTACGCACGTCTCAAGCGNCTGTTCGCTTTGAACCATCAACACCCAATAATCCATTTGTTGAAGTTTCCAATCAAGTCTACGCACGTCTCAAGCGCGCTAATGCTGTAAAACCTTTTGTTGATGTTCAAACAAAAATAAAACCCGACAAGACAATTGAACACATTAAGCAAGTAGAAAAAGAACCCAACCAAATATTATCTGAAACAGTAACAGAGGAAACCTCTCTCGAAAAACCAAAAGAATCTAAAGCTTCCAAGCCATTAACCCCTACCCCAAAAAAGGCTTAAAAGTTGAAGTTAATCATCCACCAAAAATGGTATCTTCAACAGGCAAAAGATACCTTCACAAGCCTTCAAGCACCACGCCTTAATTGGGCTCTGCGTAATGCTCTAAACACTGCAGCAAAACAAGTCGAACGCTTTACTGAAAAGCAAGTTGCAGACATCTCATCAGCCCAAATAAAGCGTATAAGAAGAGGTGTTTATATTAAAGAAAAGGCGACAGCAAGGTTTCTTGAGACAGATATCATTGGTTCTGGAACACCAATACCTCTTAAATTTTTTAAAGTAAACGAAACAAAACGCGGCGTAACTTACACACTGTTTGGAAAAAAAGAAAGCTTACCCATGGTTTTATAAGGGGGGCAGTTTTCCAAAGCGTGTTGAATTAAAAAAGCTGAATGGTAATGTATTTCAAAGAGCGGATGGAGATCAATTCCCCATTGCAAAACAAGAAGGACCTTCAATTGCTAAAGTGATGTCTAAGCCAGAAATTGCAAGTGCTATTGCACAACATGCCAATGAAAGATTAACCAAAAACATACAGAGACAACTTTCTCGTCAAGAATACGCTGCCAACAAGAAAAGCTAAATTATGTTCTTAAGCTTTATCTATCTATTCCATATCCTTATGAGTTATGTATTATACACTTTGATTGCAATTTTAAGAACAGATTATCACTTATGTTTTGTTTTTTCCATAAAAAAGTCAATAAAATCAATTCAAAATGTACTTCCCAGCGGGTTGGCTTCGTTGCGGGGCAGACTAGTGCGAACTATCGCTAACGACAGAATTTTCAATTTGACTGTACATTTTACACTTAGCTCATTGATAAATAATAATTTCAATATGTACACTGTACAATATGTGAAACGTTTTCTTAGCAAAAAGTAATTCTTGTTGCTAGAAAATTCTATAGTAATAGGTATTTTCGAATCAGGTGCCTCAAAAACACCTTAAAACAACTAGCGGATTAGTTGCCGAAATAACTAATCTTCCGCAATTTAAAAGCTTTAACTCATTGTGTGCTACATGCATATAATAGCTTTGTCAGGTGTGGCTATGCCATATACCCCCTTCGGGGAAAGGCGTAACGACGGACTAGATGCCGTGTTTCTTAGTGCCCAGCACTCTTTTAGAATGTCATTAAGGAACGTCTAACATCTAAGAATTCTTTATGAATACCATTATTAAAATTACTGAATTATGTGGCAAAAGGCATGATGATATTATGCGTGACATCAAGAAAACGCTTGAAGAACTTAACGCCCTCAAATTTAAGGAGGTTGATTTTGGTGGGCACTACCTTGATAACAAAGGTGAAAGCCGCCCTTGTTATAACCTGCCAAAGCGTGAATGCTTAATTCTTGTTTCTAGTTACAGCACTGCCTTACGAGCAAAGATAATTGACCGTTGGAAAGAGTTGGAAAGACAAGTAGCTATTCGACAAATTGATTACTCCAAACCCGAAGTATTATTTGGCGCCTTAAATCATCTACAAAATCAAATTAAGCAGAAAAACTATGTTATTTCAGAATTAGCACCAAAAGCAAAAGCTTTAGAAGGCTTAAAACGCTCTGATGGTTTGTTTGGTTTGATTGAAGCCGCGAAGATGTTGGAGATAAGACCAAAGGATTTAACAGATTACTTGCGTAAAAATGATTGGGTGTATCGACGTGCTCCAAGTGGTCCATTGTTACCTTTAATCAGGATAAAATCAAAAAAGGATTCATGGACTGTTCTGCCATCACCATTCAAAAACCGGATGGAACAGAAAAGGTGCTGCCTTCAACAAAAATCACACCTAAAGGATTGGCGGCATATTTGAGAGAAAAATCCATGGAGGTGTGCAATGAAGGTAAATACTAACTTCTTATGCGATTTATGGATGGCATTATCTCAATTTTCTAGGCATGAAAATATGAGTGATAAGATTGTGCTGCTCTGGTTGAGATCATGAGTTTAGTAGAAAAAGCTTTGATTTTAAAACTTCACGATGAAGTGCCTATCCTTCTTTCGATATCTTTCTCATCTGACGCTCCATAAAAAAAGCCCCACAAAAGTGGGATTGGATAAAATGATGTTCTAATCAATCTCGCGCTAATTATAATAAAGTGGCTCGCTACATCCACGGGCGCCTATTTTTTCATCTTCTACATAACGAGAATGCGCAAAATTCCGTACAAGATGATCATTGTTAGAGCCACCAGTCCAATCGCCTCCTCCCAACATAACATTTATGTCTACACGTAAACTGCTTCCTTGCTCCCCTGTATGCCATTTAGTCACGGGATAACAACCAGACAAATATTGCCAAACATAACCGCAACCATCCTCACAACCGATATGCGAAATCATCCGTCTATTGTTTGTATCAACGTGTCCTCCAGACGTCTTAGGAGAAGGCGCTTGATTGCCGACAATACTGGTTGCTTGATTACTTCCATACATGCATGGCGAAAACTCATCACTCGTCAAAAATCTCTTATTAACAGACCAAAAATCAAAGGCATGATTCGCATAGCTACGATTGCTCGTTATCGGAACACCATATGCCGACTTTGCATTTACACCTGTCCCTGATTGAAGATAAATATCAACCCAAATATTATGCCACGGATTGTAAACCATCCCTTCTGGACTACTACGTGGGCGGTGATTTAAACATCAAACAGAATTGGGCAAAACATCCCCCGCTTGATAACCCGATAAGAGATGACCTTCAATCTCACCAACATCCGCACATAGCGTATGAAATCCACCGATCTTTTCAGAATTATCCTCTGTATAGCCATCAGGAGCCGTTGGATTTTGCGAAAGCTCAAAGGATAGCTCATTCGTCTGATCTTTTAAGATGAGATATATATAATAATCCTTTCCTGCTTCAAGATCTTCGTCAAAAGTCATCCTTCCACGCCCTGGAACGCGGTAAAAGAGGTACCTACCCCCATTCTCTCCACCATGATAAAAGCGAAAACATGCCCCTTCATTGATCACAAGACCTTTTCTATTTTTCGGATCGGCTTCCAGAATTCTGCTAGGTTGATGAAAACGCACATTCTCTAAAAAATTAGTGGAAAGAGAACTTACCTTACCTTGAAGTTCAGAAAGACTGTCACTGTTCCTCTGTGCCTTCTCTTGAACTTCTGTCAATGCACTCTTCGCTTCTTCCGCTAACACTTTTATCTCAAAGGCAGTTGTATTCGCAGAATTTGTCGTTGCTGTCACCGTGTCTAATGAACTCTTGACCTCTCCAAGCCCTTGATTCGTCGTATCAGCTTCTTCTTTTGCTTGCTCCGCAACACTCTTCGCTTCTTCTGCTGTCGATTTCGCAGTCTCGGCTACTTCCTTCGCTTCTACAACCAAAGGTTCTACCTTATCTGCCTTAACCTGCGCTGCTTCACAAATGATCAGATCAAATTCTGATAAACCGTATTTCTCTTGCGCATCCGCAATCACTTGGATTAATTGGTAAGTAGCAAACACCACAGTCATTGCATTTACTAATACTTTATTTGCTTTTTTTCAAAGCTTTTGAGCATCAGTTGATAGCTGATAGAGCGAGATCTGAGACATCGAGTTCGGCAGCAGCTTCTTTGTTTTTACGACGCTTGCCAACTTATGTATCAGAATACACCACAAAGGAACGAAACGGCACTTCTGTATAGCGTGTCCATTCTCTTATCGTTTTGTGACATCAAAGCCAGAAAAGGCACGAAAAACAAAACACGCTTGCCAGTTCTGGTTATTTGTTGTGCTATCTTAAAGCTGATAAAAATCTTCTCCGTTCCACATGCCACAATAAGTTTTCCACGATCTGCTTCTTTTAAACCATCACAGACTTTCTCATATTTTTGGATTTGTTGAAAAGTTATCCCTAATTGATGCCCTAATTGCTTTTACGACATTCCCAGCATTTTTCTTTGAAAGCGATTTTTTGCCTATAGAAATGCCGTTAAAATGTAGCTTTTTGCTTTTCACTCTTAAGCTCCACCCGCTGGGTGCGAGCACCCTCGCATTAGTATTCCGAGAGCCTGAAAGTATTGAATACGAAACAGATTTTTGCTTTTAGTGCTCATAGCACCTAGACATAGAAAAATATCCCATAATTCCGAGACACCCACAGAGTGGGCTCATTTATGATCGAACTTTAGGACTTTCAGACCCTACTAATCGCTGCGTAGACGAGCAAAATCACTCTTTAAGTAATAAAGTAATTTCAGAAAATTGGCAATCAAAATTAAAATAATCTCAAAGACTATAAGATTGGGCACTCTTCAAAAGAGGATAATGCGAAGAGCTGTCATCGTGGTTAGTCATCAACCCACACAATGCTTCTTTTCCAGAAAACGCAAAACGCGATATAAGAAAAAATGTTGTTTGCAAAGTTTTCTCTTGCCTATACAAAGAGAAAATAAAAAATTTGGAGGGCTCCCATGATAAATGACATCTACTGTGTTGGATACAATTATGTTGAACATGTTCATGAACTAGGCAATGTTGTTGAAGATGAACCCGTTATCTTTAGCAAACCAAAAAGTTCACTCGTTTTAGGTAATGAAATTTATCTCCCTGATTTTTCCAAAGAAATACATTTTGAAACTGAAATTGTGCTCAAAATCTCAAAGGACGCTTTCATGATCATGGAGGCAGAAGCAAAAGAATGCTATGATGCCGTAGCAATAGGTCTTGATCTCACCGCGCGGGATTTGCAAACAAAACTGAAAGGAAAAAGGCTTCCTTGGCTTTTATCGAAAGGATTTAAAGGCGCTGCATACGTCTCTGACTTCATAAACAAGGAAAAAATAAACAACCCAATAACCTTTGCAATGAAGTTGAATAGCGAAACAAGACAAGTTGGCAATACGAAAAATATGATCTTTAGCTTTGAGAAGATAATCTCATTTTTAAGTCACTACATTCAGCTAAGACGTGGTGATCTCATATACACAGGCACTCCACAGGGTGTCGGAAAACTTTCTCAGTTTGACAGAATAGAATTGTATCTCGAAAATCAATTAATTTCAGAGCTAAAAGTAAAATGAATCATCAAATACTGACCTTTTTCATTGTTTCATTTTTTTAGTCATCTCACCGGGGCCGAATATGGCCCTTATCATCGATAATGCAACGAGATTGGGAAGAAAGAACGCATTTGTAAACGTTTTAGGATTGTGTACAGCAACATATGTGCATGGGGCATTTTCCACACCTAGGTGTATCAGCGCTCATTCTCAACAACAAAACGCTGTTTTTTTTAGTAAAACTCATGGGTGGCAGCTATTTATTATACATGGGCTTTAAATCAATTAAATCTGGAATACACAGCTTAAATTCAAAAGAAAGAAGTTCAACGAATGAAAAGCATGCTACGAGTGAAACAAAGCTTTTAACCAGCTATATGGACGGTTTTTTGACACAAATACTAAACCCAAAGTATCTATATTTTACATAGCAACTTTTCCAAAATTCTT
This sequence comes from Bartonella sp. MM97QHHN, assembly GCF_042194285.1. Taxonomy (NCBI): domain Bacteria; kingdom Pseudomonadati; phylum Pseudomonadota; class Alphaproteobacteria; order Hyphomicrobiales; family Bartonellaceae; genus Bartonella; species Bartonella sp. MM97QHHN. The sequence continues at coordinate 30,642 of NZ_JBHIMS010000031.1, forward strand.
AGCTTCTGGTGGTAGCATTAAAAAAGGTTTTGAACTTGTAACCATACATTCTTTCAACATCTTTGCATGGTTTACTTTAATGACCATTTTTATATCATTTGCCAGTACCGCCTTAAAAAAGCAGCGGGTAAAAGGCTCGATTAACATTGCGACAGGAACAGTTTTATCTCTGTTTTCTTTTTTCATTTTCTTTGGATAGTTTTATCTTTTGATAACAAATTGTAAAGTTAATAGAGCAATCTTTTCCTGATTCTGTCTCTCACTATGAATAGCTCAATCTCTAACAGAACTTATACAATCCCCAGTTCTTTTTTTCTTTGTATAACTGAATTACGTTGCATTTCTTTATCATACTCTCAAGGACGTTTGTGTAAACAATGTGAGTTTCTCGCAATATTTTATAAAATGTTACCAATATCTAAACAAAATCCTTATTCATCACTTTAAAAAATAAGCTATGATATTCCTCTTTTCGTTTATGAAACATAAAGTAACTTTTTGATTTATGATAGCACCATACAAACAAAAAAATGATTTTAAAAATCATTTTAATTTTCCATTACAAATTGTTCTTAAACTAAGATGAGAACTCTCGAGTGCTATTTGAGCAAAAATTAAAACTCTCACCATTATGAATAATAATAAATAATGCACTGATTACAAATAATAAGTTTCAAAAAATTATAAAAACTCCTGACAGTTTTCTGAAATAATTTTAAAAGCCCCACGTCTTTTAAAGAACAATTAATTTGTTATTAATAACAATAAAAAGCTCCCTATTCAAATATCTGTTACGTTATTTAAGAGAAAAACATTCTCTTTTTTCAAAACCATATTCCTAAAACATATTCTTTTCTTTATCCACACAAAATCATAAAAAACGTTTTTTTCCTTTACACCTCATTTATATCATGCTTCGATACAGAACAATGCATTTTTAGTGTAATTTAATCTCAAAATAATTAAAGGGAACCCCCAAAAAATGAGCTATAAACAAAATTTAAAAGATGGTCCTCAGATGAAACTACAACGTGGCCTAGATAACCGTCACGTACAACTTATAGCCCTCGGTGGAGCTATTGGAACAGGACTCTTCATGGGATCAGGAAAAACAATTAGTGTAGCAGGCCCTTCCATCGTACTCGTTTATGCTATTATTGGATGTGCCCTATACTTTGTCATGCGTGCTATGGGAGAATTATTGCTTTCTAATTCACAGTACCGGTCCCTTATTGATTTTTCAACCGATATGCTAGGACCGGGAATCGCTTTCTTTGTAGGCTGGAGCTATTGGTTGAGCTGGGTTGTAACTGGAGCTGCAGATATTATTGCCATCATCACTTATATGCACTTTTGGTGGCCAACGCTTAATCCATGGATTGCCGTTTTTTCTTGCATTGGTTTCTTTTTAATTTTTAATCTCTTTGCCGTAAAACTATTTGGTGAACTTGAATTTTGGTTTGGTCTTATCAAAGTCGTAGCAATTTTAGCATTAATTGTTGTTGGTTTTTATATGATCGCTACGAGCTTTACTTCTCCCAATGGTACTGTTGCTTCTCTCAATCACGTATGGAACGATGGAAATATCTTTCCGCGAGGAATGACAGGTTTTTTTGCTGGATTTCAAATTGCCATTTTTTCTTTTGTTGGTATAGAAATTGCAGGAACAACTGCAGCTGAAGTCAAAAATCCTAAAAAAGTTCTACCAAAAGCAATTAATGCAATACCAGTACGTATTGTACTCTTTTACATCTTCTCTCTCATCGTGATTATGTCAGTCACACCTTGGGATCAAATTGTTCCAGATAAAAGCCCCTTTGTTTCGATGTTTTGGCTTGCTGGTATTCCGATAGCTGCTGGTTTGGTAAACTTTGTCGTTCTCACCTCGGCTGCTTCTTCGGCAAATAGTGGTATTTTTTCTACTAGCCGCATGATATATGGGCTTGCAACACAAAAAGGTGCTCCTCCAATTTTAGGTAAGCTTTCCAAATATCATGTTCCAGCCAATGCTCTATTCTTTTCCTGCTTATGTATTTTAATAGGGTATACAATTGCCTCACTCTCTCCAAGCCTCATAAGTGCTTTCACAATTGTGACGAGCATCTCAGCTATTGCATTTTTATTCGTATGGTCTGTAATTTTGGTTAGCTATATTGTATATCGTCGCAATCACCCTCATTTGCATGCTGAATCCGTCTACAAAATGCCAGGAGGAGTTATCGTGTGCGGGATAATTTTAGTTTTCTTTGCTTTCATGCTCTATTTGTTAACGTTAGAAGAAGACACCCTAACAGCTTTAAAATACGGTATATTCTGGTTTATTTGCTTAGGCATAACCTATTTTACATTTGTAAAGAAAAAAATGACTCAAGGTAACAAATAAAGTCTATACATAAAACATCTCAAAAAAGGGTAATTTTAGTTACCCTTTTTCTACTTAACCTCCTCCCCAAATATCAAAAAACGACGATTCCTACCAGCGCCGGTTTGTGAACAATCCAGCTTATTAAGAGGGAATGCTGCTGATCATTTATATGGTTCACCTACATAAGGCTCTATGGGCTAGCCCTGCCCTGAACACTCACCACACATTCTAAAAATACTTAATGTGTAAAATGTTATATGCTTTATATCACTACTCTACACAACAGTATTTTACTGTATAATAGGATAAGAACGAGCTATTCTGTAAAGAATTCTCTATAAACTTCACTGACATTGTTTACTAATAAAACATGAGATTTTATCTAAAACTTCCCCCCTCAAAAAAATTTATATTCAATTTTTTATCAAAATTAAAAATGTAGCTCTAAACAGAATATATCTTAATAGCTATCTGCAATAAAAAAAGATTCTATGAAAATATTTTTCTATTTGTAATAAATTTTAAATATTAATACTTAAATGTAAATTTTAAATATATTTTTTAATTATTTAAATAATAGTTTAACAATTTAAACTTATTTTATTTATAAATAAAGTTTTATATTTAATAAATTTACAATTTTATTTATATTTTTATATATAAAAATATAAATAAATAAATAATTTTAAATATAAATATATTTATATAAAAATTACTATAAATAAATATAATTATTGTTTATATACAAATAATAATTATGTATAAAATAAATTATATTATACATAATTAATATTAATTATGTATAAAACATAAAAATCAAAAAAAATATAATAAAATTTATCTTTTGTTTCTTATATATAAAATAATTATTCCATTAATGAATAATGTTCTTGCTTTATTCACATATAGTCATAGAAAAAAATTCCTTTACTCCTTAACCATAGCGTGTTCCGATAGAAGGAATTACCTTTTTTAGGGTAATTTTATTTAAAAATAACTAAGGAGAACTCCCCAAAAATGAACAAACAAAATTTAGAAAAAAAACCTAAGAAGAAATTACAACGTGGACTACATAACCGACACATACAACTTATAGCCCTCGGTGGAGCGATTGGAACAGGTCTCTTCATGGGATCAGGAAAAACAATCAGTGTAGCAGGGCCTTCGATTCTACTCGTTTATGCAATTATTGGTTGTGCTCTATACTTTGTCATGCGTGCTATGGGAGAGTTATTGCTTTCTAATACACAATACCGATCTTTTATTGACTTCTCAACCGATCTTCTAGGGCCATGTGCCGGATTCTTTATCGGCTGGACATATTGGTTGTGTTGGATTGTCACTGGAACTGCTGAAATTATTGCTATTGTCACTTATACACACTTTTGGTGGACTGAACTCAATCCGTGGATTCCTGTTATAATTGGTCTTATGTCCTTTTTAATTCTTAACCTCGTCGCAGTAAAACTATTTGGCGAACTTGAGTTTTGGTTTGGTTTTATCAAAATCGTAGCAATTCTAGTCTTAATCGTTGTAGGATTTTATATGATCTTTACCGGTTTTGTCTCTCCAAACGGTACGGTTGCTTCTCTTAGCCATATATGGAACGGTGGGAATATTTTTCCGCGAGGAATTACAGGCTTTTTTGCTGGATTTCAAATTGTTATTTTTGCTTTTGTTGGCATTGAACTCGCTGGAACAGCTGCTGCTGAAGTAAAAGAACCTCAAAAAGCTCTACCACAAGCTGTTAATTCAATACCAATCCGCATTGTATTCTTTTATATATTCTCTCTTCTTGTGATTATGTCTGTGACGCCGTGGGATCAAATCAGTCCAGAAAAAAGCCCATTTGTAACAATGTATGCACTTATTGGTATTCCAACTGCTGCAGGTTTGATGAACTTTGTTGTCCTCACAGCTGCCGCATCTTCAGCAAATAGTGGAATTTTTTCTACCAGCCGTATGATATATGGGCTAGCAACACAAAAAGGTGCTCCTAAATTTTTAGGAAAACTTTCTCGTAACCACGTTCCAGCTAACGCATTATTCTTTTCATGTATATGCATCTTATTTGGTTATGCAATTGTATCGTTATCTCAAACACTCATAGCTGCTTTTACAATTGTTACGACAATTGCCGCAACTTTGTTTATATTTGTATGGTCTATCATTTTGATCAGCTATATCATCTATCGCCGCAATCGTCCTCTCCAGCATACTGTCTCTCCTTATAAAATGCCTGGAGGTGTTGTTATGTGTTGGGCGCTTCTTATTTTCTTTGCATTCATTATTTATTTATTGTCATTAGAAGCTGACACTGCCATAGCTTTAAAATACACTCCAGCGTGGTTCATATTTTTAGGAATTGTATACTTTCTTTTTGGAAAAAAGAATTATGCAAAAAATTAAAAAATAAAGCTTATGTTTCCAAAAACATATAAAAAAGGGTAACTAAAGTTACCCTTTTTTTGATATTTATCTATAAAATTATAAAAGCTATTGACAAAATATCTCTGTAGAAGCTTCAATTACGCTCTTTATCAACCAAAGCGTTAGATTTTATCCAAGGCATCATAGAACGAAGTTTTTTACCAACTTCTTCAATAGGATGATTATCATTTAAACGCCGCATACTTTTAAAATGAGCAGCACCAGCTTTATATTCTTGAATCCAATTCGATGTAAATTTACCCGTTTGAATATCTTTCAATATACGTTTCATTTCTGCTCTAGTTTCATCCGTAATCACACGTGGACCAGAGATATATTCACCCCATTCAGCTGTATTAGAAATCGAATAATTCATATTTGCAATGCCCCCTTCATACATGAGATCAACAATCAGTTTCACTTCATGTAAACACTCAAAATAAGCCATTTCCGGCGCATAACCTGCCTGTGTTAATGTTTCATAACCTGCTCGAATCAGTTCAACAAGACCTCCACAGAGAACCGCTTGTTCACCAAAAAGATCAGTTTCGCACTCTTCTTTAAATGTTGTTTCAATCACCCCAGCACGTCCACCACCAAGTCCACACGCATAAGATAATGCTACATTATGTGCATGCCCTGAAGCATCTTGCGCCACCGCTATTAAGCAAGGAACACCACAACCCCGTTGGTATTCATGACGAACTGTATGCCCTGGACCTTTAGGAGCAATCATCACAATATCAACGTTTTTTTTAGGTTCAATCAAGCCAAAATGAATGCTCAAACCATGCGCAAAAGCAATCGCTGCCCCATCGTGTAAATGATCATGAATATGTTCCTTATAAATATCAGCTTGCAATTCATCTGGTGTTGCCATCATGATGAGATCTGCCCATTTTGCTGCTTCAGCAACACTCACCACTTCAAAACCATCAGCCATGGCTTTTTTAACTGTTTCCGATCCTGAACGCAAAGCTATTTGCACATTTTTAACACCAGAATCTTTCAAGTTTAAAGCGTGTGCACGCCCTTGAGAACCATAACCAACAATGGCTACTTTTTTCCCTTTAATGAGATTAACATCCGCATCACGATCATAATAAACACGCATAAAAAAATTCCTTCTTTCTCTATTTAAACTGGATTTCAGATTATTTTTATTCAATAAGAAACATTATCTACAGTGCATCACACACTTATAAAGACAAAAAACACCGCTTATAAGAACACAGCAATTGAATAATTTTAAAGTTTACATATTGCATAGAAAAAACTGTAGTCCCCAAACATTCCTAAAACATATACGGATCCCCAAATAAACTTCAACTGCTATTCTACAAAAACAATAATTACACAAAATAAGATTTCTAAAGAAAATTTAGCTAATATTCTACTCTTTTATCGTGCAACAAAACGCTATATTCTAAAAATTAAGATACAACATACAATTTTTAACATGAACCAAATCAATACAGATAGCAAGAAAAATTACAAAATAACAAGTATTGTGTTAATACAACTTTCAAAAGCATATACAACAATATCTTTAGAATAATAAAGAGGATGTTTTTACTTTTTACGTTCTTTAATATCCACGCCTCTCACGCGAAGAAGCCCCCCATACGTCCATTATGTTATCCATTTATGGCACCTTATAAAAAAATTTTAATATGCTCAAGCCCTTTTCAAGAATTCCCTATAATAGTGTAAGATTTATTGCACATCACTCTCTTTACTTCATAAAGCTACAAGTCGATATCATCATTCTATTTAACAGTTCCTATTGCATTCAGCTTATTCATAAGGAGATTTTACGTTATACTATTTACAGATAACCCAAAAATGAGCTCAAATATCAAGAAAATTTGTGTATTGATCCATTAAAATCCTACGCACTCCTTTATAATGGAAATACTTTCAAAACCCTATCTCTTCTCCATTCAAAGAAATTATAATAAGAAGATTTTAAAACTTCCTCATAATGGATAGTACAAATAAAAAACATCGCATACACTCAAAAACAAAAGATAGAAAGCAACCAATAAATAGAGGAACAATAGAATATTTATAATGCACGATAATAGTGCTATTTATCTAAGCAATATATTGTTTTTTTAAGATAAATTGGCAAACCTCTATAAAAATTTCTTTTCCAATTTTTATAGAGAGAAAAAGATTACGATAATAACCGGATAAAACGCTGAACAGTCTCATGTATTCCATACTCTAATGCATCAGCAATGAGCCCATGGCCAATAGAAACTTCATCAAGCCAAGGAATATTTTTGACAAGAGCAGGAAGATTCATAAGTGTCAGATCATGCCCTGCGTTTATACCTAACTGCAACTCTTTTGCTCTTCTTGCTGCTAAAACAAGTTTATTGAGCTCTTGATCTTGTTTTGTTTTATCCTGAAATGCACCACCGTAAGGTCCCGTGTAAAATTCCACACGATCAGCGCCCATTGCTTTAGCAATATCAAGACCATCGACAGTAGGATTAGCAAAAAGGGATACACGAATCTTTCTGTTTTTTAAATTCTGAATAATCGGTGCTAAAAATTCTGCATCATGAGCAAAATTCCAACCATGATCAGACGTTGACTGATCTGGATCATCAGGAACAAGGGTGATCTGATCCGCATAGTTTTCAGCGATATCCAAAAATTGATCACTGGGATAACCTTCAATATTAAACTCAGCTGTAGGAAAAGTGTTCTTGATTAAACAGTATATATCTGGCAAATCCGCAAAACGAATATGCCTTTCATCAGGGCGTGGATGAACCGTCAAACCTGCTGCTCCAGCAGCAAGCGCTATATGCCCAATATTCGTTATACTTGGCCACGGAAGATTACGTCGATTACGCAAAACAGCAACAGCATTAAGATTAACCGAAAGTTTTACCGCCATGCCCATTTCCATTTTTTTTATAGTATGTAACAAGATAGAAAAAAGGCATTTTTCATCTGAAACTTAGATGATATACACATTTTTTTCTATCGAACAATCGTTAAACGCTCTGCTGCGCGCGTAATTCCCGTATAAAGCCAGCGCGCATACATATCACGAAATGCAAAACTTTCATCAAACAAAACGACATTATTCCATTGAGAACCTTGCGCCTTATGAACCGTTAATGCATACCCATAATCAAAATCATCATATCGCTTTTTTAATTGCCATGAAATTTCTTGATCAGGGTTTTCAAACGCTGCTTTTAAAAGTTTAATCTTTGCTACCCCACGCTCACTTTCTTCTGGTTTCACAAGAAGATTAATACTTGGTTTAACGGTCTCCTTCTGTGAAGTCATCACCTTCCATAAAGAGCCATTCAACAAACCTTTAATAGGATCGTTTCGCAAACACACCAGCTTATCTCCCGCTTGCGGATAATCTGCTGTAAATCCCTTTAACACACGCAAACGCTGATTATAAAGGTGGCGTGTACGATTAACCCCTACCAAGACCTGATCAGCATCCAAAACCAATTGTTGATTGACCTCTTTACGTGTCACAACGCGCGCTTCTCCATAGTCACCATAAGCAATATCGCGTCCTTCACGTACATCCATAGCAAGACGTATAATCGGATTGTCGCGCGCTTGCCGATGAATTTCTGAAAGAAGAAAATCTGGTTTCCCATTAGAAAAAAAGCCCCCACCAGATATAGGAGGCAATTGACCTGGATCACCAAGAACAAGAATTGGCGTTCGAAAGCTCATTAAATCACGCGCCAATTGTTCATCAACCATCGAGCACTCATCAACAATAATGAGTTTAGCTTGTGCAGCAGCACTTCTTCGATTTAATGTAAATGTTGGAGCAATAGACTTTTTTCCTGTTATTTCATCGGAAACTTCCTCTTCTCCACGCGGACAATAAATCAGCGAATGAATCGTACAAGCATTGCTTGCACCTTTAGAACGCAAAACCTGCGCCGCCTTCCCTGTAAAAGCAGCAAATTGAACAGAACCATCAACTGTCTCTGCAAAATAGCGCGCAAGCGTCGTCTTACCGGTCCCCGCATAGCCAAAAAGGCGAAAAAGAGGAGAACGCCCTTCCCTCAACCACGCGGCAACAGCCTTTAATGCATTATCCTGTTCCCGTGAAAACTGCATAGCTTACCAACATAAGATTTGCATAAGAAGAGCAGTATTTTGAAAAAAAACGGCTATCAAGAAAAACCTTTTTATTAAGAATTGCTGACACACGCCCATCTAACAACCTTCGTAGCATAATTATCAATTATTTACCCATTGCTTTTTCAAGATATTGTAAAAATCTAAATTTTATCTATACATCGATCTTCTTGGGAACACCTTATACTTATCAAATAAAATATCATTTTTTACAACAGTAACACCAACAATGGAATATGCATATCTTAAATTTAAAATAACACCTATATACGCTTTTTTTAACCAAAATTTAGAATAAGAAAAAGAGCATTGCAATTGCAAAAACCTCACTAGAAAAAATGTCCTTAACAGGATAAGAATAATGTCATTTTATGAATACTATTTTACACAATCAATCAGCTTTCTTGCACATAAAAATAAAGTACATCCACTATTACGAAATAATAATTAAATATATCAAAAACCTTTTAGCAGAAATAGAAATAGCTCTCAACAAAACTACTTAATCCTATGATGATACACCTATAAAGTTCCTATCGTCCTCTTATCATGATTTTAATAAATTTACTCTTCATGCTACAAATATGTTATATCTCAATGCATAAAGAGAGATATCACACTTATATGAAGCACGCTTTATCTCGCACAAATATGTAGTTTTTTCTGTTTCAACAATAAAATATGGTTCGTAAGTATGACCTTCTTGGTAGTCTATTATAGAAAACTGGAACATGGTTTCAGTCCAGCGTAGCACTTCAGATTCGTCCTCTAGAATATGAGAAAAGCGCAATTCTTCATCTATTGAGTCAAACTTTTTCTTTTTGTCGCAATGTTTTAAAGTTTATAAAAACTAACTGATTAATGCTGTTCTTATTGCTAGAAATAACAATAAATCAAGGGGTATAATTTGTTAATAGGCTTGGCGTTATGTCAAAATATCAGCGATGAGATTGCTTTTTGGTTGTTTTAGAAATGAAATAATGAGCTCAAATATTGATGAATGAAACGGAAGGTTTAAATTGAAAATATTAATTCCAGATGACTATCAAAAAGCCACTCTAACATTACAGTCTATTACAAAATTAATGACATCACATGAAGTGCTGGTTATAAATAATTTAGCTAAAGAATGTGATTTAGAAGATAAGCTCAAAGAGATCGATATTCTTATCTTAATCAGAGAGCGGACTATAGTTGATAGAAATCTTCTCCTGAAACTGCCAAATTTAAAATTAATCTGCCAAACAGGCCCTATAGGTTCACATATTGATATAGAAGCTTGTAGAGACTTAGAAATTGAAATATTAGACGGTGGTGGAGATCCAACTTCTGCTGCTGAATTTGCGTGGCTCTTAATTATGTCTGCGCGTAGAAAACTCTGTAAATCTGTATCTGATATGAAAAAAGGACGATGGCAAACAACATTTGGCAACCAAATGAAAGGGGCTACTCTTGGAATATTCGGGTTTGGGCGTATTGGTAAAATGGTTGCTCAATATGCTCAAGCTTTTGGCATGTCCATTTTGGTTTATGGGAGCGAGCGTTCAACGCAAGAAGCAAAAAATTTAGGTTATCATTTTACGCATTCAAAAGAAGAATTTTTTACACGTCCTGACATTATATCCATCCATTTACGTTTAAGTGATAAAACTAGAGAAATCATAAAATTAGATGATCTATTGAGCATGAAACCTCATGCTATTTTTGTCAACACAGCGCGTTCAGCTTTGGTTGAAAAAGGGGCGATAGAAAAAATACTAAGTTTGGAAAATTCAACTTACTTTGCACTGGATGTTTATGACAGCGAACCAGTATATGAGAGCAAATTATTGCAATCAGATAGAGTTCTTTGCACACCGCATCTGGGCTATGTGACTGAAGAAAGCTTTGAGAATTATTTTGAAAAAGCTTGCCAAAATATAGCTTCTTTTATGAAGAGCACTTAATGCCGGCTGAGCCAATGTTTGTAAAATTTATCTTATGTCGCTAGCGTATCAAATTTGCACGACACATAATAGCTTATTTCCTTAAATGAAGCATATTCCTTAGCTTTCACATTAAGACCAATCGTATTGACAGATTTTTATGTAATCAGCATAAAATACCTAATTTATTGTTGCAAGCATTATTAAAAAAGGCTACTTTATTGGAATACAATTTAATTGGAGGGGGGCGGAGTGAGCAATAATAAATTTATAGAAAAGAATTATTATAGATGGATTATATTGCTTGTTGCCACTATCGCTCAAGCATCAGCTTGCTTCTTTGTTCAAGGGATTGGTCCTTTAGCTGAATTTTTTTAAGAAGGATTTCTCGCTTAGTGACTCTCAAATAGGTTTGCTGTCTTCAGCAGCGCAGTTCCTACCTATTATTGGATTACTTGTAGCTGGTGAATTACTAGACAAGTTTAACGAGCGCTATATTGTTGGAGTTGGCGCACTCGGCGTTTCTATCGCTCTTTTATTGGGAGCAATTGCAGAAAACTATATTTCCCTTTTGGTTTGTTTGCTCATTGTAGGGGGATTTTATAGCTCTGCTCAACCTGGTGGTGCTAAATCTGTTTCTGCATGGTTTCCACAATCGCAACGCGGATTTGCAATGGGAATAAGGTAAGCGGGGCTACCATTAGGTGGGGCATTAGCTGGGATGGTTCTTCCTGCGAGTGCGCTTGTCTATGGCATACAAGGTGCGTTTTTGGTCGGTGCCATCGTTTCTTTTTTAGGGGGATGTATCTTTATTATTTTTTATCACGCACCAGCAAAAGTTGTCGCTATCGTTCCAAAAAGCAAGGCAAAAGTTTCGTTCTATGCAAATGTAAAGTCTCGTCTTGCGATGTTAACTGCACCACATATGAAGAATATTATTTTTTCAGGCGTTTCACTTGTGATCGTTCAATATGTTTTAACCATTTTTATAACGATTTATTTTTATAGAATCTATCAGCTGTCCTTAAATAAAAGTGCTTATTTGTTTTTTGTTTCACAGGCTTCTGGTGCCTTAGGAAGAATTATTTTAGCAGCGTGGAGTGATCATTGTAGAAAAGGACGATTTTTTCCTGTCTTGTTTTGCATGATTGCAGTCGTTTTTGGATTTTTAATATTAATTTTAGGCATGAGTGGATCGATAATTTATTTAACTATTTTATCTGCTTGGTTAGTTTTTGGAGGAATGGGATAGTATGGACCTTGGGTTGCTTATATTGTAGACTCTTCGCCGAAAGAAAGCGTTGGCTTTTCTCTGGATTTAGCAATGTCTATAAATCAAATCGCAATTATTACTGCTCCACCATTATTTGGATTAATCTAAGATTTTACAGACACTTATTTACTAACATGGCTGATTTTAATTATTGTTTTTTCACTTTTCTTAATAAAAAATAGGGAAATATAATTGGGGAGGAAATTATAATGATAAATGAAAATACTTTTGAGTTGAGCAATGGCGAAAGAGACAAACTTTGGAAGGCTTTAGACCATGTTATTTATGATCCATACGGGTGGTATTGAATATTCGGTTGAGCTAAAAAAATAGCATTTTCGCTGCTACCACATAGAATATTGACAATTCTTATAAACCAAAAGGTGTCTATTACTCCTAGACCATATCTAATCTTTGAAAACCTTCCAATTGATAGACAAATTAATACGTCACCTAATCCTTATAATTTAGATGCGTCTTGTAAAAGTGGCTATATTAGCGAAAATTTAATTATGATGTTTTCTTTATTAATCGGAGAGCCTTATTCAATTAAATTTGAAGGCGAACATATAGTAAATAACCTTCTTCCTTTAGAGGATAATAAAAAAGATTATACAGGATTAGGATCTGAAGTTGAGTTAGATTTTCATATAGAAAATGCTGCACTAAAATTTATAAGAGGTTTAAATTTATCTCCTAAAGTGATCCTTTTATCTGGTGTTCGCAATGATGTTGATGGCCCGTTAACGAGAATATCTGATGCACGTCTCGCTCTAAAACTTTTAAATGAGGAGGATTTGAGGAGCTTAAGGGATAATTTATATATAATTAATGTTCCCTATAGATGGAGAAAAAATGGGGTAACCTCTACAAGTAAAGTACCCCTCGTTCAAGGGGTCGGTGAATTCCCAGATATCAGCGCTGTTTTTTATCCAGGCATGTTAGAGCCACAGTCAAAAAAAGCCAAGGAAGCTTTAGATCATTTTTATGAAGCTATTAAGGCTGTATCTTTTGGAATTGATGTACAACCAGGAAGATTATTATACATTGATAATAGAATGTCCCTACACTCTAGAGATAAATTTTTTGGATCATTTGATAGTTATGAAAATCCAATGCGATGGATTCAAAGAGTGTTTGTGTCTGCAGATTTATGGAATCATAGATATATAGAACAAATAAAAGAAAGAATATTTAATTTTCAATGTTAATGTCCTGATAATGATATGATGTTGAGTATTATTCTGGTTTATATATTGACTACACACCTCATATGTATAGGTTTCTCCCACATAATCATACCTGATTATAAGCTATGGTGGCCAATTGATTTTCCATGGTTGCATTTGATCTTTATTATTTCTGCCCTTCCTTTCAAGCGCTAAGGGAACTCTCCTATCAAGCTCTTGAAAGAGCAATTTGGAGTAATTTCATAAGGCGAAATCAAAACATAGTGATAAACTTTTCTATTGTTTTCACAAGTATGACGGTTTGCATGGTTGCACCCTTCAAGCACAGTGGATTTTTCTTGCACGATGGAATCTTTCATATATGAGACAACATAATTAATTTATAACAGATAATTCAATGTATTATCTAAAAAATGCAACGAAATAGCTATTAATGTGAACATATGAATTAAAAAAACAAACATCGTGTACAAATAAATTCAAACATAATTGGGCACACGACTTATAACATTTTTTAGATGAACAAATAATAATACACCCCATGTCTTTAAACACAGAATGAAAATCATAAAATGAGCTCTAAGGATAATAGAAACTCTCCACAAAGAAGAGAAAGAGATGAAGACTCCAAAGACTTCATCATCACCATCCTTCACTATTTTATTAATATATTCATTTTATACAAGAATCTTTCCCTCAGAAGAAATAGCATTTGCAATAGCTTCTTCGCTTGCCTCATCGGGTAATAACATCTCATTATGGGCACATCCTGATGGGATCATAGGAAAACAATTTTCTAAATGATAAACACGACAATCAAAAAGAACAGGCTTATCACAATCAATCATCTGCTGAATTTTATCATCAAGTTCATCGGGTTTTGAACAATGAATTCCCACGGCTCCATAAGCTTGTGCCAATTTCACAAAGTCAGGCATAGATTCCGTATAAGAATGAGAAAGACGATTACCATGCAGCAATTGCTGCCACTGGCGAACCATTCCCATATATTGATTATTTAAAATGAAAATTTTCACCGGTGTGTCATGCTGAATAGCTGTTGCAAGCTCTTGAATATTCATCTGAATGGAGGCATCACCAGAAATACACACAACAAGCGCATCAGGATGCGCTATTTGAACACCTATAGCAGCAGGTAAACCATACCCCATCGTTCCAAGACCACCAGAAGTCATCCAATGTTTTGGTTCATCAAAATGATAATACTGCGCTGCCCACATCTGATGCTGCCCGACATCCGTTGTAATATAAGCATTCGCATCTTTGGTAAAAGCATACAGCCGTTCAAGAGCATATTGCGGCATAATGACATCTTTTTTCTCCGCATATGCCAATGAATTACGAGCTTTCCAACGGTTAATTTGCGTCCACCACGCCTCACGGACTTCACTGTTAAACGCTGGTTGCTGTATCTTTAAGAGTTGCGTTATATCTCCTAAAACACAAGCCACATCACCAATAATTGGAACTTCTGCTTTTACAATTTTATTGATAGAAGAAGGGTTAATATCAATATGAATAATACGCGCATGAGGTGCAAATGCATCAAGGCGCCCCGTGATACGATCATCAAATCGTGCTCCAACAGCTAACATGACATCACAATCATGCATGGCCATATTAGCCTCATAGGTTCCATGCATTCCAAGCATTCCAAGCCAATTTTTACCGGAAGCAGGATAAGCACCAAGTCCCATTAATGTTGAAGTAATCGGAAAATCCCCCAATTGAACCAAATTACGTAAAAGCTGTATAGCTTTCATCCCCGATGAAATAACACCACCACCAGAATAAATAATAGGGCGTTTTGCCTCAACTAAAAGAGAAACGGCAGATTCAATAGCCTTAGTATTCCCTTTCATCGATGGAAAAGAATGTAAAGACTCCTGAACTTGAGGTGCTCTATAAAATCCTGAAGCAAATTGAACATCCTTAGGAATATCAATCAAAACCGGACCAGGACGACCTGATTGAGCAAGAAAAAAAGCTTCATGAATAATAGCCGCAAGATCATTGACATTTTTAACCAGCCAATTACGCTTCGTACAAGGCTTTGTAATTCCAACTGTATCAGCCTCTTGAAAAGCATTTGTTCCAATCACCGTTGTTGACACCTGCCCAGAAAAACAAATAAGAGGTATCGAATCCATAAGAGCATCTTGCAAAGGTGTAACAGCATTCGTTGCCCCTGGACCAGAAGTCACAAGCATAACCCCTACCTTCCCTGTGCTGCGTGCATAGCCTTCAGCCGCATGCCCTGCGGCTTGTTCATGGCGCACCAAAATATGCTGGAGTGTATCTTGGTGATAAAGAACATCAAAAATAGGCAAAACAGCCCCACCAGGATAACCAAAAATATGTTCAACGCCTTGATCTATAAGAGCTTGAACCACTATTTCAGCGCCCGACATTATTTTTCCATCTGCACTCTCTTGCTTTCTTGGATCATTTCTCATTTTTCCCACTCACCTACTTTATAGGACAATAAAAAAGCCCCTAACGGAGCTCATAAAAAAAGCCCCCAAAGGAGCCCATTACACAACACATACTGTATGATTACCCCCATTATTCCAACGTATAAAATATATAAAAAATTCCTTGTAGGAAGATTTCTAATTCCATTGATACCATTCGTCAATAAAAAATTATATTTTCTAAAAAATTTCTTTTTCACGAATTATCTTTTATCTTTCGATAAGTTTCTTTGCAAAGCTCTAACTCTTTTATCAAAAAGTAAGCACCCATTCTTCATCAAATTGATTACGAAACCATGTCATTTGTCTTTTTGCATATCTCCTCGTTTGTATTTTCACCGCTTCAAGAGCATTCTCAAAGCTTCTATATCCATCCAAATAAGCCATAAACTCAGGTATACCAATAGCCTTCATTGCTGGTAATGAAGAGGAAAGTTTAAGTTTTTTCATAGCCACCACTTCTTCTAAAGCTCCTCTTTCAATCATAGAATCCAAGCGTTTATGAATACGTTCATAAAGCAGAGGACGTGGTGGCATGAGAAGAATTTTTTCGGTCAAATTCGGCGCAATGATAGGTGTTGTTTTTTGTTTCTGCCACCAACTGAGCGTCTTACCGGTTGCATCATAAACTTCCAAAGCACGTACAATACGCTGTCTATCGTGCGAAGAAATTTTTTCAGCAACAACAGCATCAATCTGAAACAACTGGCGATAAAGACTTTCAGGTCCCTCTTTATCAAGCAGCAAACGCCACTTCTGCCGCACAACATTTGGAACATGAGGGATTTCCGAAATCCCCTCTAAAAGAGCACGAAAATAAAGTCCTGTCCCACCAACAAAAACAACTGATTTTAAAGAAAAAGTAGCCAATAGCTTCTCGACATCACACAACCATTGCCCTACTGAATAATTCAAAGTAGGACTCACATGACCATAAAGATAATGGGGAACAATCGCGATATCAGCCTCCCCCGGCCGTGCCGTTAAAATATTTAAAACATCATAAACCTGCATTGAATCAGTATTAATAATGAGAGCATTCTTTTCTTGAGCCATTTGCAAGGCAAGTTCTGACTTCCCACTTGCCGTTGGCCCCGCTATTAATGTAACTTTTCTCTGTGTCATGAATAGCAATTTCTCCCAATCAATAACTTATTGCAACATGCAGACACCACCAAAGCCCCCTATGAAATTTATAAAAAATGGGCTTAATAACAACACCAAAGGAATTTCCAAGCATTTTTGCTATCATAGTTCAATAGTAAACTACAGCCATAATCATTCTGTCCGTTAGTCCATTAAAAACAAACATATTCTTTGTCATTATTTATGAAAATAATACTGAGCTTAACCTATACAATCAAACAGCTTTATTTTTTCCTATAAAAACAGTATACTAATCTGCTTTATAATAGGAGATTCAGAACTTGTCTTCTTCACGCTCTCTTTTTTATAACTATTTCTTCATCCATCACCAAGAAAGGTGTAAATATATATATAACTAATTTAGTCTAATATGATTTTTCTCTAAGATAGTTTTTTTCAAACTGAAGTGAAAAAAACGTTCTCCATAGCACATAAAGTACAATCACAAAGGACTAAAAGTCTCACTAAATAAAACATTATTTATAATAATAATTGACTTAAACACAAAACATAGATCTCTTATGCAGCATTTCAAAGTCTAGGCTGTTGCAAGATTGGAAACTAGCAAATCTATGATGGTGCCAACTTGTACTTTTATTTAACGTAGAAACAGAGCTGCCCAATGGATTTTATATTGCACACCCCATGCTCTCTATCGTGAAATGAGCTTGAGAAACATTGGATATCACATGCCTGACTTGCAAAATATCCCATTACTAAGGCTGATAAAAAACAAAAAAATAATTTTTAAGGATCAATCCATTAGGAGCGTTACGAACCGTAACTCTCCATCTGGACGCGCTACAATAAATAGAGCATTTTTGCGTCCAGCTTCACGTAATTTATGAATACGTTTTTTAGCCTCATCAATTGTTGTGATAGAACTCTGATTGATATCAACAATCACTTCACCAACGCGAATACGCTTTTTATCCGCTGCACTATTTTGTGCAACAGCTGTCACCACTAATCCTCGAAGTTTATCTGAAATTGAATAACGATGACGCAAATCCTCTGTCAGTTCAGATAACGTCATTCCCATAAATTGCATTGTCACGTTTTTCGACAGATCTTGATTTTTTTTATCAGCAACTTCTTCTGTATCTTCATTTGGATCTGTTTCAATCAAACGTCCAAGCTTAACTTTTACTGTTTCTTCTTGCCCATTGCGTAAAATAGTAACGTCCACCACTTTTCCTTCTGAACTTTCTGCAACTAAACGCGGCAAATCACGTGCATGCTTAATTTTGGAATTACCAAAGGAAAGAATAACATCTCCAGTTTGTAACTGGCTATTATCTACATTATTTTCTTCCGTCTGTTCTATTTTACCAGCCACCAATGCTCCCACAGCATTGTCCAATTTTAAACTTTTTGCAATATCCTCTGTTACCGGCTGAATACGAATAGCCAACCAACCACGCCTTATTTCTCCAAAATCACGCAATTGATTAATAACAGAAAGAGCCATATCCGATGGAATAGCAAATCCAATACCGATAGATCCTCCCGAAGGTGAAACAATTGCTGTATTAATGCCAATGACTTCACCATTTCTATCAAATAACGGACCACCAGAATTGCCCCGATTAATTGCTGCATCTGTTTGAATAAAATTATCATAGGGACCAGCATTAAGATCACGGTTACGTGCAGAAATAATACCAACCGTCACACTTCCACCAAAACCATAAGGATTACCAATAGCCATAACCCAGTCACCAATACGTGCTTTTTCTGAGTCACCAAAACGCACAGCTTTTAATTTTTTACTTCCTGCATCGACTTGAAGCAACGCCAAATCAGTTTTGCTATCCTTTCCAAGAAGCTTTGCCTTTAGTTTTGTACCATCCGTAAAATTAACTTCAATATCATCAGCATCTACAATAACATGATAATTTGTAACAATAATCCCTTTTTGCGCATCAATCACAAAACCAGACCCTAAAGAACGCACCTTTTGAAATTGACTATCTTTTTGACCATCCTTGGGTATAAAAAAATCACTAAAATATTCCTCCAGCAATGAATCTTTTGGGATAACGGGTACCGAGGTGTTTGCATCCTGTTCTGTTCCTTCAACAGTCTGCGCCGTGGAAATATTCACAACTGTTTCCAAAAGCTCAGAAGCTAAATCAGGAATAGAAAGCAATGCCTTGCTTGTCTCGGCTCCCCAAGACAAACTCACTGATCCTGATAGAAACAAAGTCACACAAAAAACAACTCTTGTGATAAAAAACTTTAAAAACGTATTTTTACTCACAACACTTCTATCCATGACATGCCTTTAATCAAAGATGCAAAGAGCCCCACTAAATTTATATACGGAAAACCAGCACGGCTCGATACTCTCTACCACTTTTACCATAAAAGAAAATGGTCACAGATCATTCTTTTCATGCAAAATCTTGTATCTGCAATCCATTATTTTATCTATTCTCTCCCGATTTTGGATCAGTTTTACTGAGGCCAGTATTCATTGTCGGTAAGAATGCTTTATTTGCCTGCGGCGGATTACGAAAATAGAAAAAGAAATCCTCATTTGGAGAAATCACCATCGGTGTTTTCTCTAAATTCTTGTATTGTTCCATCGCCAACCAAAAATCGTAAAAAGACGGATTAGCCTCCCTCGCATTCAATAAAAGACGAATACTTTCAGCTTGACCTTCACCACGGGTAATTTCAGCATCACGCTTTGCAGCTGCTACAATTTCTTCATATTCACGATTAGCTTCTGCCACAATACGATCTCGCTCCTGCTGACCACGAGCCCGGATATTTTCCGCAGCAGCTTCACGTTCAGCTGCCATTTGCCGATAGACATCTTCTGAAACAGCATCAGTCAAATCGGTTTTACGAATACGCACATCAACAATGGCAATACCCAACGAACCTGCATCTACAGAAAATTGCTTCTGTACTTCAGCCATCATCGCGCCTCGTTCATCCGATAAGGCTGCTTTAAATTCTCGCTTACCATAAACAGCACGCAAAGCGTCAATAAACCGTGGTGCAAGGTTTTCACGTGCCGCAATTTGTGGACGCCCAGAAGCAATGCGCTGTAAAAACAACTTAGGATCTGTAATACGGTAAATAAAGAACGCATCCACCTCATAATACGCACCACCACGAACCTGTACAGATTGTGTAGGAACATCGTAACGCAATAACCGATTATCAACAATGATCATCTTATCGATAAAGGGCGCCTTGAAATAGATTCCAGGATTAGATTCTACCTGAACAATTTGTCCAAAACGCTTAATTGCTACCTGTTGACGAGGATAGACGATAAAAACGGACATCCACAAAATCATCAAAACAAACACTATAGCACTAAAAACAAACAAAAAGCGAGATTGCTGCATAATTAATCTCCTCCAGAAATACGAGAATCTAAGAGTAACGCAGGACGCGCTGATGTTGCCTTTACTTTTTCCGATGACTTGCTACGCAACAATTCGTTCAAAGGCAAATAAGGCATCGCTGGAGAATTTGCCTGATCAAGAACCAGCTTATTTGGTGAAGAAAGAATCCGCCCCATCGTCTCCATGTAGAGACGGTAGCGAGCAGCTTCTGGTGAAATCGCAGCCTCTCGAGCTATCGCCTGAAAACGTTCAGCACGCCCTGTTGCCTCTTCAACCATTTGTGCCTTTTCACCTTTTGCGATTTCCCGTGTGCGTGAAGCTTCACCATTTGCTAAACCAATTTTCGTAAAACGCACACGATTCCCCTCTTCAATCATTCTTCCACGTTCCTGCTCCGCCTGCTGAACAGAATTAAACGCAGCAGCAACCTTTGTCGGAGGAGCAGCTTCACTGATAGAAACACGGCTTATTTCGACACCAAGTTGATATTTATCCACAGTCAACTGGATAATCTTTCTAACGTCATTAGCAACTTCTTCTTTCTTGTCACGTAAAACATCATCAACCGGCCGCGAACCAATGACCTCACGCATTGCACTCTCAGCAACTTGGCGGACAGTTCCCTCTTGATCATTCACATTGAATAAAAACTGACTAGGGTATGAAATCCGATAATAAACGGAAAAATTAACATTAACGATATTTTGATCACTCGAAAGCATTAAACCATCACTTTGTTGCGCCTGACCGGGCTTCCCACCAATCGCGATTGTTTTTTCCGTTAAAGGTACTTTCATATAGGTCTCAATTGGCCAAAAATGAAAATGCAACCCATCACCAATAATGCCTTCTTTAGGGATGCCAAAGCGCAACTCTACCGCTTGTTCATTTTGCTGAACAATATAAATTGACTGGTATAGCCAAAAAAACACAATAAGCAGAAGGAATAAAACAGAAAAACTGCTTCTCCCGAATTGTTTAAACTGATCCTGCCCTTTGCGCAAAATTTCATTAAGATTAGGACCATTTTCACCACCATTACCGCCACCAGAACCAAAGAGATTCTTAGCTGGTGTTTTTTTGTCACCACTGTTTTTATCGCCACTCCACGGGCCACCACCATTTTGATTTGTCCAGGGCATTATCACCTCTTTAACTGATTACCACTACTCGAACACCAACCATTTGCTTGATCTTATAGGGTGTCTCTTACCTCATTACAATACAACTGATAAACCCTTCCACTTCATATTACAAAAAATTATTTCCGCTCATAAACAACAAAACGTGTCGGATGACTATCTTTATCCCCTTTTGGAATATCTTGTGTTTGCACAATAGTCCACTTTTCTTTATCAAAAACAGGAAAAAAACTATCACCTTCTATAGAAGCTAAAACTTCTGTAAGGAATATTTTATCAGCCATATGCAACCCTTGTTGAAAAATTTCACCCCCACCAATAATAAAAATTTCCTCTACATCATTTTGAGAAGCAACATTTGTTGCAAGAGAACAAGCTTGCGATAAAGAGTGAGCAACAACAGCCCCTTCAGCACAAAAGGTACAATCACGCGTAATGACGATATTTGTACGCTCTGGTAAAGGTCTCCCAATAGAATCCCAAGTTTTTCTTCCCATAATAATGGGCTTACGCAACGTCAAAGCTTTAAAGCGTTGCAAATCCGTCGATAAATGCCACGGCATTGCACCTTCACGACCGATAACACCATTTTCTGCAACAGCAGCAATTAAACAAATGGAAATCGTCATATTGCTACCGGCGCTTTAATATGGGGTTGTGCTTCATAATTAAGCAACTCAAAATCCTCAAATTGAAAAGAAAAAAGATCTGTTACCGCTGGATTTATGCGCATACATGGCAAAGCATTTGGTATACGAGACAATTGATATTTTGCCTGTTCAAAATGATTAGAATAAAGATGAGCATCTCCCAGAGTATGAATAAAATCGCCTATTTTAAGACCGCTTACTTGCGCAATCATCATCGTTAGCAATGCGTAGGATGCAATATTGAATGGAACACCTAAGAAAATATCCGCCGAACGCTGATAAAGTTGACAAGATAATTTCCCCTCCGCAATGTAAAATTGAAAAAGACAATGACACGGAGGCAACGCCATTTCCTCTATTAATGCAGGATTCCAAGCTGACACAATCAAGCGACGAGAATCTGGCGTTTCCTTAATCATCGTTAAAAGATTGTTAATTTGATCAATATGGCGTCCATCAGGAGCAGGCCAAGAACGCCACTGATAACCATAAACAGGACCAAGATTTCCCTTTTCATCAGCCCACTCGTCCCAAATTGACACACCATGCTCTTTCAACCAAGCGATATTTGTATCGCCTTTAAGAAACCACAAAAGTTCATAAATAATTGAACGTAAGTGTAGTTTCTTTGTTGTCAACAACGGAAATCCTGCTTGTAAATCAAAGCGCATCTGATACCCAAAAATAGATCGCGTTCCAACACCCGTTCGATCTGTCCGATCAATACCCTGATTTAAAACATGAGATAAAAGAGCAAGATATGATTTCATAGGGCTATTATGTCCGATTCTTCTCATTATAGAAAATAAAAACTGTAAAATCCGTACAAAGATAATTCAAATCTTTTTCCAAAAACATCTTACACAAGAAATTATCATGATCTGACTAAATTTTTGATGCAAAAGATAAAATACTATAGACAGCTTCTAAAAAAATGACATAAATGAACAAAGATGGATGAACATGAAATAAAGGGATCGACTATGGAAAAACAAGAAGCTTTAAAACCACATGATACAAGAAAACGTATCTGGGCTATCGTGTCCAGTGCATCAGGTAATCTAGTAGAATGGTATGACTTTTATGTTTATTCCTTTACATCTATTTATTTTGCATCACAATTCTTTCCCTCAGATGGCAATGACGTTACGCAACTTTTAAAAGCGGCGGGTGTTTTTGCTATTGGTTTTCTTATGCGCCCAATCGGCGGATGGCTTTTTGGCTTCATTGCCGATCGTTATGGACGCAAACGCTCAATGCTTATCTCTGTTTTTATGATGTGTGGTGGTTCGTTCTTAATCGCCCTACTTCCTACCTATGAAACCATTGGAATGGCAGCAGGAATTCTTTTACTTTTACTCAGAATGCTTCAGGGGCTTTCTGTCGGTGGTGAATATGGTACAACAGCAACTTATATGAGCGAAATCGCCCTCAAAAATCGCCGAGGATTTTTTAGCTCTTTCCAATATACCACACTGATTGGTGGTCAACTTCTAGCCAGTCTCGTTATATTCATTTTAGCGCTTTATCTCACCGAAGATCAGCTAAAAGCGTGGGGCTGGCGTATTCCATTTGCCATTGGTGGATGCGGCGCAATTGTTGCGATTTATCTACGCCGCACACTCCATGAGACAACGACCAAAGAAAGTCGTTCTAGTGCACAAGCTGGTAGTATTAGGGGACTTCTGAGCAACCACCGAAAAGCTTTCTTTCTGGTTATTGGCTTTACAGCTGGAGGATCGCTCACATTCTACACCTATACGACTTACATGCAGAAATATCTGATCACAACCACTGGCTTTGATAAACATACAGCCACAACAATCATGACAGCTGCACTCTTTGTTTTCATGTTACTCCAACCCCTCTTTGGTGCTCTTGCAGATAAAATTGGAACAAGAACTTCACTCCTTATTTGGAGTGTCTTATCTATTATCTTTACCATTCCTGGACTTAATATGATTGGTAGTACTGATAGTACATGGATTGCTTTATCAGTCATTACTGGAATGCTCTGCATTATGAGCTTTTATACATCTATCTCTGGCATTGTAAAATCAGAAATGTTTCCCGCTTCAGTACGAGCAATAGGAGTTGGGCTCTCTTATGCTATTGCCAACGCACTGTTTGGCGGTTCTGCTGAATATGTTGCGCTTGGATTAAAAGATCTTGGATATGAATCTGTCTTCTATTTTTATATAACCGGCATGATGATTATTGCATTCATCTCTGTTCTCTTAATGCCAGATGCTCGCAAAAAAGGGTATTTACAAGGAGACGATATTCATTAACCTTTAATGTTAAAAAACAAGGATTTTAACAAAAAAGCCCAGTATTCTGGGCTTTTTTATATTCTTTCCGATAGCAGTTTAAAGCTCACAATTTTTTATCCCTTCAAACACTCTAAAGAAGCAATGTTCCCTCCTGCACACGCCGCTTATAAAAATAAATGGCTTCATATTATTATGTAATAAATACTTCTTTTACTGAATTTAATTCACTGAAGATAAAAAACGTTTGATTTATTTTAATATTCCCATTCCCACTCAAAGTCGAAGACAAGTGATTATCTTTCAAGAAATTTTATCAATAATAAAGATTACACTCATGATTTTGTTTAATACGTTCTTAATGGTACCCCTCATGCAACACAAATCCTTTCATGAAAAATAGAAAATACCATTATATTATGAATTCACACACTTTTTTGAGAAACATTTCTCAATGCACCCAACTCCATTTCACAACGGCACTCGTGAATGACATAACGTAAAAGCCCCGTAAAGTATAAACATGGGCACTACTCTCTTTACACTTAATAAAAGTGCAAGCCGCTATCATTATATTATTGATGAACTCTTAATATTGTACTCCCCCTTAACACTTAAGATCATTCATAAAAAGTATTTTAACAGATACACCAACCTTGCATGCAATAGTCAATAACATCATTTTACGAAACAACATCAAGCATATAAACTAAAGAGTATCATATCTTCATAAACACTCTGCATATGCAAATAATTCACAATCAAACAAAAAATAATATTTCCTTAAGGATAGTAAAAAGCGTATGATTTACGCAATATAACAACACCATGAGCCCAAAACACCACTGATAGCTCTAGAAAAAATCTTTATGTTTCCCTAAAAAATTATCATGATACAATGGCGTTTTTATAATGCACATCGTAAATAGCTTTAAAAAGAAGAAAAGTTATAAATCTAAAAGGGGAATACTTCATGAATAATCAAACAACTTTAGATCCACATGATACAAGGAAACGTATTTTTGCTATCATATCCAGCGCATCAGGAAATCTGGTAGAATGGTACGACTTTTATGCTTACTCCTTTGCATCGGTTTATTTTGCATCACAGTTTTTTCCTGAAGATGAAGATATTGTTACACAACTGTTAAAAACGGCAGGAATCTTTTTTATTGGCTTTCTTATGCGTCCAATTGGAGCATGGCTCTTTGGCTGCATTGCCGATCGTTACGGACGCAAACGCTCAATGCTTATTTCTGTTTTTATGATGTGTGGTGGCTCTTTTCTCATTGCCATACTTCCCACTTATAAAACCTTGGGAATAACAGCAGCATTTCTTCTCCTTTTAGTCCGTATGTTTCAAGGACTTTCCGTTGGCGGTGAATATGGTACAGCAGCAACTTATATGAGCGAAGTTGCACCGAAAAATCGTCGCGGGCTCTTTGCTTCTTTTCAATATGCAACAACGATCTCAGGTCAACTTCTCGCAAGTTTTATAATATTTATTTTAGCCCTTTACCTTACTGAAGATCAGTTAAAAGCGTGGGGATGGCGTATTCCTTTTGTGATTGGTGGCTTTGGAGCAATCGTTGCAATTTATCTGCGTAGTTTGCTCCATGAAACAACAACCCACAAAAGCCGCTCTGAAAAACATGCTGGTAGTCTTCGAGAACTTTTTCGCAATCATAAAAAAGCTTTCTTTTTGGTTGTTGGCTTTACAGCTGGTGGATCACTCACATTTTATACATACACCACTTATATGCAAAAATATCTGATCACAACCACGGGCTTTGATAAACAAACCGCAACAACGATAATGACTGCCGCCCTCTTTGTTTTTGTGCTACTCCAACCCCTTTTTGGTTCCCTAGCCGATAAAATTGGAGCAAGAGCTTCACTCATTAGTTGGGGGGCATTATCCATTATCTGCACCATTCCTGTACTTAAAATGATCGGTAATGCCCATAATCCATGGACAGCACTCTTAATTATTATTGGAATACTCTGTGTTATGAGTTTTTATACGTCCATTGCTGGTATCATAAAAGCAGAATTGTTCCCTGCTTCAATCCGAGCAATTGGTGTTGGATTTGCTTTTGCCATTGGCAACGCACTCTTTGGCGGTTCTGCTGAATATGTAGCGCTTGGATTAAAAAATATGGGATACGAATCTGTTTTCTTTTTTTACATCGTTGGTATGATGGTCATTGCACTCATCTCTATTCTTCTTATGCCCGATATAGATAAAGGAGGATATCTCGATAAAGACGATAGACTTCATTAAACTTATTTTCTGGATAAAAAAGCCCAAGAAATTGGGCTTTTTTTGATCTCCTCTCCACCCTAGTAAAGAACGAAAAGCCCGCCCTACATTCGTCTTACAAACGACTCAGTTTCTCTTAAATTGTCTATAGTTACTGCCTCTTTATGTAATTTACTTGATAAGATTCTATGGGCAGCCCTACCCTAAATATTTATCACGATATCTAAAAAACACCTCATACGGAAAACCTTATCTGAGGCTTACCTCACCCTCCTAAATGATGATATGTTATGATACAATAAGATAAGTAAAGACACAAAATCCCCTTTTACATTACTTAAGCTTTATGAAATATTTTCAGTTTTTGAGCTTTCTGTTCATAAAGACCATCTCTTCTATGATCTTCCGGTATGATTCCAATAATTGCATTCTTCTCATAAAGTTTAAAGGTATCTTGATCTACTTTTCAATGTTCTCTCCCTTTAAATGCAATATGATAACTTTTTATTCTACAACACAAGTAAAAATCTTAAAACGAATGACAACATAACTCTAATAGATCATCTTAAAGAGTTTCCCTAAGAAATTGTTATAATACAATTGAATTTTTCTGGAAATCATAAACAATTATGTTTAGAAAATATGAACTATAAATCCAAAAGGGGAACAATTCATGAAAAATGAAACAACTTCAGCATCACAGGATGCAAGAAAACGTGTTTTTGCTATTATAGCAAGCGCATCAGGAAATCTCGTAGAATGGTATGATTTTTACGTTTACTCATTTGCATCAATTTATTTTGCATCACAATTCTTTCCCTCCGATGGTGATACGATTACGCCACTGTTAAAAACCGCGGGTGTGTTTTTTATTGGCTTTCTTATGCGCCCTATTGGAGCTTGGTTTTTAGGGTTTGTCGCCGATCGTTATGGACGTAAACGCTCGATGCTTATATCCATTTTTATGATGTGTGGTGGCTCTTTTTTCATCGCCATACTTCCCACCTATGAAACCTTAGGAATAACATCAGCAATCCTTTTACTTTTAGCTCGGATGATGCAAGGACTTTCAGCGGGTGGTGAATATGGTACAGCAGCCACTTATATGAGCGAAGTTGCCCTCAAAAAACATCGTGGGCTTTTTGCTTCTTTCCAATCTGCCACCCTTATTACAGGTCAACTTCTTGCCAGCTTCATTATATTTATTCTAGCATCTTATCTCTCTGAAGATCAGTTAAAAGCATGGGGATGGCGCATTCCTTTTGTAATTGGTGGATTCGGGGCAGTGATTGCGATTTATCTGCGTCGTTCTCTCCACGAAACAACCACGAAAGAAAGCCGCTCTCACAAACACTCTGGCAGTCTTAAGGAACTACTCACCAAGCATACAAAAGCCGTTGTCGTAATTGCATGCTTTGCATCAGGAGGATCACTCACATTTTACACCTTTACGACTTATATGCAAAAATATCTGATCACAACTACCGGCTTTGATAAACATACCGCAACAACGATTATGACAGCTGTACTATTTATTTTCATCCTATTCCAACCCATAGCTGGTATCATAGCCGATAAAATTGGAACAAAAACTTTACTTATCATTTGGAGTATACTCTCTGTCATCTTTACATTTCCTGGACTCTGGATAATCGGTAATACGCATAGTATATGGATTGCCTTTTCCGTCATTATTGGCTTGCTCTTCATTATGAGCATGTATACATCCATCTCTGGTGTCGTAAAATCAGCAATGTTTCCCTCTTCAATACGCGCATTAGGCGTTAGCATCTCTCATGCCATTGGTAACGCCTTATTTGGTGGTTCTGCTGAATACGTTGCGCTTGGATTAAAAAAGTACGGTCATGAATCACTCTTTTATTTTTATATAACCGTCGTGATGATCATGGCATTCATTGCTCTTCTCTTTGTCCCAAGTATGCGTAAAGGAGGCTACCTCCAAGAGGATGAAAAACATTAATCCTTTTTATCAACGAAAAAGCCCAAGAAATTGGGCTTTTTTTTATCATTATCACAAATTTAATATTGTTTAAATTTTATGAAGTGCATTAAGTTGCTTAGCAACTAGATAATAAAAAGTCATACGACTTTTTCTACGCTCTCCAGACATCATCTCAGCCACTTTTGAAACAGCCATTTTAGCACTCTTCTCATCAGCTTCTAAAACATCTTGAACCCATTTTTCAACACGTTCTAACTCTTTTGGATCCGACGTAGCAACAAGCGCTGCATCCTGCTTTTTCATCACCAAAGCTAAACGACGGCTAAGTCGTTCTACTGCTGCTTCATCGGGATTTGAATCATATAGTTTAATATCTGCTAAATTATTTGTCATTTTGCATCATCTCCTCTCCAAAAATGAGCGGACTATACTTTACAGCCGCACCATATAGCTCCATAAATAATTAGAGGATTAAAAATATTAACAACCCCCCCTTTTCCTAAGACTGTTCTTCATCTATATTTAGAGGGCTGGTTTACCAGCTATGGTAATAAATGGACGGTGAAATAAACCTATTGGACCCGGGGGCGGTACCCGGCGCCTCCACCAAAATATAAGAAACCAAAGTTATATTTTGGTGGGGGCGAAATAGGATCGACAAGGGTGTAAAGATCGCTCTTTTACTCGGCATTGTACCACCGTTATCGGGCTAAATGAGTAGTTGCAAATGACAACTATGCGGAAGCACGTCTCGCCGCTTAAGGTGGTGTGAATGTTTCAATTTGAGCCTTAAACCGTCGCAGGTTTAAGCGGGGTTCGGAGGCACCTGGCAACAGAAGCCTTCACTTTTTTAAATGTTGTTGATTGATCTTTCAGACATTATTTACCATAGAGTTTCGTATTTATTCGATTTATTGAGGTGCATCGTAGAAAAAATCTGCTAATTTAAAATATATTCTATCACACAATATCAATACGCCCCATTCTGCTACGTGAAATAAAAGGAAAAAACTTCGATGGTTAAAGATCAAATCCGTTACGATATTCTCGTTCAGGATGCGCTTCGTGGAGTTATCCGTAAAGTTTTATCGGAAGTTGCCAAAGCAGGTCTTCCGGGAAATCATCATTTTTTTATAACTTTTTTGACAAATGCCCCAGGCGTTAAAATTTCTCCTCGGCTAAAAAATCGCTATCCCGAGCAAATGACAATCGTCTTACAGCATCAATTTAGAGATCTCAGTGTTTCAGAAACAGCTTTCGAAGTAACTCTCTCTTTCAGGGAAATAACCGAAAAGCTCGTGATTCCTTTTACTTCCATTCAGGTCTTTTACGATCCTGTAGCAGCATTTGAAGCAGCATTTGATCTGCCCTCAAATCTGACCTCTGGAGAAAGTGAAAATTCAGAAAATACCTCAACTACGCCCATTACCTTATCAAACAAACAAAAAAAAGAAAATACGCTTACAAAAGAACAAAATCTCAGTACAAATAAAGAACCTTCAAATAACGATGCAAAACAAAATCAAAGTGCTGATGTTGTTTCTTTAGATTCCTTTCGGAAAAAATAATTTTTCTCATGACTGAATTGATTAATCTTCGCCAATTTCGAAAACAAAAAAAACGTACAGAAAAATCTCTTTGTGCTGAGCAAAATCGTTATCGTTTTGGACGAACAAAAACTGAAAAAAATTTTGAGCAGCAAAAATCTTTAAAAATGCAAAAATTTCTTGATCAAAATCGTTTGCGAAACGACGAATAAAGGTGGAAAAATGCACGAAAATAATTCTATCGATTGGTCAAAAGTCATTCCACGAAAGATATCTGTTCGCGTTGATGGACACGCAACAAGCGTCTCTTTAGAACCACCATTTTTAGATATTCTAAAAGATATAGCCCGCAAAAAAGGACAATCTTTAGCCTTTATTATTACCGATATTGATAGCAAAAGACCACAACAAGTAAATCTTTCGGCTTCGTTACGCGTTTATGCCCTTCAAAGCGTTCTCACCCAACGCCTTTAATGTTTGTGCTTATTTTTTTACGTTCTCTTTCTGTCTGTTCAACTGAAACTGTTGTGACTTTTTAAGAGAAGTTTTTTTTAATCTAGAACTTCAATGAAAAAAAGACTACAAAAGAGATATAATGAGTAATTTTTCTGATCACACCATACCTTTCTTTGAAGAAGATTTCCCTCCAGACCATGATAAGAAGAGCTCTGATTTTTTCTCCCATACTCTAAAAGAACAAAAATCATATAACACAGACTATTTAGAACAACTCAATCCAGAACAGCAACAAGCTGTTATGAATACTGAGGGACCTCTTTTAGTTCTTGCAGGTGCTGGTACAGGAAAAACGCGCGTTTTAACAACCCGTATTTCTCACATTTTACGCTCTGGACTTGCCTCTCCTCAGCAAATACTTGCTGTCACTTTCACCAACAAAGCAGCACGTGAAATGAAAATACGTATTGGTGAACTTATTGGAGAAGTTGTTGAAGGTATGCCTTGGCTTGGAACCTTTCATTCCACTGGAGCTAAAATTTTACGCCGTCACGCAGAGCTTGTTGATTTAAAAAGAAACTTTATAATTCTCGATAGCGATGATGTTCTTCGACTTTTAAAACAACTTATTCAAGCTGAAGGATTAGACGATAAGCGTTGGCCCGCACGAAACCTTGCCATGATGATTGATTCTTGGAAAAATCAAGGACTTTCACCAACACATATCTCAAAAAGTGATGCTCATTCCTTTGGTAACGGCATGGGACGTGAACTTTATCACAGTTATCAAAATCGATTAAAAGATCTTAATGCTTGTGATTTTGGTGACCTTCTACTTCATTCTATCTCTATCTTCCAACATAATCCAGATATTCTTCGCGAATACCATTCTCAATTTCGTTATATTCTTGTCGATGAATATCAGGATACAAATACAGCACAATATCTTTGGCTTCGCCTTTTGGCCCAACATCCTCAAGGTCAACATGTTAATCTTTGTTGTGTTGGTGATGATGATCAATCCATTTATGGATGGCGTGGTGCAAAAGTCGAAAACATATTACGTTTTGAAAAAGATTTTCCTTCTGCTAAAATTATTCGTCTAGAACGCAATTATCGCTCAACATCTCATATTCTTAAAACCGCCTCCCATCTCATTGCTCATAATGAAGAAAGACTGGGAAAAGTCCTTTTTTCTGCTCAAATAAAGAGTGAGGAAGAAAAGGTAAAAATTCATTCAGCATGGGATTCGGCAGAAGAAGCTCGAGCAATCGGAGAAGAAATCGAACGCGCACAACAAACCGGTCATGCATTAAATCATATGGCTATATTGGTACGCGCATCATTTCAAATGCGTGAATTTGAAGATCGCTTTGTAACACTTGGCCTTAATTATCGCGTCATTGGTGGTCCTCGTTTTTATGAGCGAATGGAAATACGTGATGCCATGGCTTATTTACGCATTGTTGTCCAACCTACTGATGATTTAGCTTTTGAGCGTGTTATTAATACACCGAAACGCGGCATAGGAGATGCAACCCTGCGCATTCTTTATGAGAGTGCACGTGCACGTGCTGTTCCTCTCTTTTCTGCTGCCGCTGACATCATTGAAACAGATGAATTAAAGCCTAAGGCACGCAGTGCGTTACGAAGCCTTATTGAAAACTTCCGCCGCTGGCAAAATATGCTTCAAGACACTCCTCATAGAGAACTTGCCGAGATCGTCCTTGATGATTCTGGTTATACAACCATGTGGTTAGAAGATCGT
This sequence comes from Bartonella sp. MM97QHHN, assembly GCF_042194285.1. NCBI lineage: Bacteria > Pseudomonadati > Pseudomonadota > Alphaproteobacteria > Hyphomicrobiales > Bartonellaceae > Bartonella > Bartonella sp. MM97QHHN. Next base: position 63,036 of record NZ_JBHIMS010000031.1, read on the forward strand.
TCACCAGAAGCTCCTACAAGACTAGAAAATCTTAAAGAAATGATTCGTTCCATGGAACAATTTGAAAATCTTCAAAGTTTTTTGGAACATGTTGCACTCGTTATGGAAACGGAAAATAATGAAAATATGGATGCAGTCAACATCATGACACTTCATTCAGCCAAAGGGCTTGAATTTGAAACAGTTTTTCTTCCAGGTTGGGAAGAAGGACTCTTTCCCCACCAGCGCTCATTAGATGAAGGTGGACGTTCAGGATTAGAAGAAGAACGGCGTCTTGCTTACGTAGGTCTAACAAGAGCAAAAAAACATTTGCATATATGGTTTGTATCGAATCGAAGAATTCATGGACTTTGGCAACCTGCTCTTCCCTCCCGTTTTCTAGATGAATTACCAGCAGAACATATAGAAGTTGTAGAAATGCAAACATCCTATGGTGGTTATGGAAAATCTTCCTTTCAACATCACGATTCCTTTTATAATGACTATGCAACAGCAAGACAAAAGCGTACACAAAAAAACAAAAATATTGAAGGGAAAGTTATCTCTCAATCAATCTCTCATGTACCATCAGATTTTTCTGTCAATGATCGGATTTTTCACATAAAATTTGGTTATGGTCGTATTACAACAATAGACGATCATAAATTGACAATAATGTTCGAAAAAGCCGGAGAAAAGCGTGTACTAGACAATTTTGTAAACAAAGCTTAATTACAAGTAAACCACGATCAGTTTTTTCAAGAAACCACTTTATTTTATTCTGAATGTCATTTCCATTTACGAACAAAAGCTTCAATGGGCAAATTTTGCATATCAGGCAATGCGTTGTGAATTTTATCAAGCGGCCAATCCCACCAAGCCATATCTAAAAGGCATTCTATGACATGATTGGGAAAACGCATCCGCAACCGTTTAGCAGGCACCCCAACAACAATCGTATATGGCAAAACATCTTTCGTTATAACAGCGTTCGCGCCAATGATAGCGCCATGACCAATTGTCACCCCAGGCATAATAACCGCACCATATCCAATCCACACATCATGCCCAATAATAACACGTTTTGCACAACGCCTTTCACGAAAACCACTATCTAATGCCATATAACGAAAATATTCGTTTGGACGATAGGTTATTTTATGCGTTGAAACGCGCTCCATAGGATGCTCCAACGCATTCATCCGTACATGAGATGCAATAGAACAAAAGCGCCCAATATCGCTATAAATAGCCTCACTATTACGCTCTAAATAAGAAAAATCTCCAACGGTTACATCCCGTAAAATCACCCGCTCATTAATTTCCACATAGCGCCCTAATTTACAACCATGCAGCCGCGCTGTCGTATGGATACGAGGCTCACTTTCATGAAATCGAAGATCTTTCTCAATATTCATACATCTTTCACCAATGTTTCATCAATAGATATGGAAAGACATACCAATAAAGCCAATAAAATCAACCATGAAACAAACATTGCAAAACAAACCTGCCGATGTTACAATTTCTCAATCTATCTAAGAGAGTCAAACTATGAAAAATGTAATACGCATCTTGGGGCTGACAATCATATTTCTTGCAGGTGTTTTTATTTATGATACGCTGACAAATAAGCCTTTAGGTGATAACTTTACTCTCACTGATTCTAATGGAAAAAATATTACTGAGGCTGATGTTCGAAGCAAGCCTTCAATAATTTTTTTCGGCTTCACTATGTGTCCTGAAAGCTGCCCTACCACACTGATGAATCTTGATCGATGGCTTACAGCCCTTGGTCCTGAAGCTGATAAATTAGGTATATGGTTTGTGACTGTTGATCCTGAACGTGACACACCAAAAGTACTCCATGATTATCTCAGTAATTTTAACAATAAAATTGTTGGCATTAGTGGAGATCCTGATAAAGTTCATAAAATGGTCAATTCTTTCAACATCGTTGCTGAAAAAGTTCCTGAAACAGATGGAAACTATACATATAACCATACAGCAGCAGTTTTTTTACTCAAAAAAGGTGGAAAATTAGCTGGCGTTATCCGTTATGACACGAAAGAAAGCGATAGCGAATTAAAAGATGAAATCGCCATTGAACGGTTAAAAAAACTCATCTTAAACTAAAAAAAGCCGATCAAAAGAAAGAACAGCATGTCGCAACAAATTCGCCTCTATTATACTGCTTCTAAAAATGAAGCAGAACGGTTCTATACCCTTATAGAAACAGCCTTTGACGAAGAAGGTTATCCTCTTGCTCTTACAGAGATAGATGAACAAAATGCTGTATATGAGCTTTCTCTATATGTCGATCAAGACAATCAAGAGAACGCATTGAAACGTTTTGCCAAAATTCTTTCTATAGATTTTGATAAAATTAATATGGAAGTTTTACCCAACATTGATTGGGTACAAAAAAGCTTAGAAGGACTAAAACCTGTGCAAGCTGGTCCTTTTTTCCTTCATGGAAGTCACAACCGAAACGCCATTCCAGCAAATGTTCTCCCTATTGAAATTGAAGCTAATCAAGCTTTTGGCACCGGACATCATGGAACAACAGCCGGTTGTTTAGAAATGATCGCCAAAGTCATGAAACACGAAAATCCCCAAAATGCCCTTGATCTTGGTACTGGGAGCGGTGTACTAGCCATTGGCATAGCAATGCTCAAACCAATTACTGTGCTTGCATCCGATATTGACCCAATTGCTGTTCAAGTTGCACAACACAATATCGAATTCAATGATGTCAATGAATATGTTACAGCTATTACAGCAACAGGTTTTGCCCATGATGCAATTGCATCACGAGCCCCTTTTGATCTCATTGTTGCCAATATCCTTGCTAATCCGCTTATTGAACTTGCGCAAGAAGTGGTAACGGCACTTCAAAAAGAGGGGTCACTTATACTCTCTGGAATTCTTGAAGAACAACATGCCCATGTTTTGGAGATTTATATAAAACAAGGACTGAAGCATATCGAAACATACCACCGGCAAGGATGGGTTACGATACACCTGAAATAAAATAAAAGGACGTCGTTATGTATCAATCTTTTGAGGCGACAACAAATCCTGCTTATGCAGCAGAACGCATTTCTTGCCTTCGTAAAGAACTCAATCACCTTGGACTCGATGGTTTTCTTGTTCCGCGGTGCGATGAGCATCAAGGAGAATATGTCCCCCCTCATGCTCAACGTCTTAGCTGGCTAACCGGCTTTACTGGCTCAGCTGGGATTGCACTGATTTTAAAAAACAAAGCCATCATATTTACAGATGGGCGATATAAGCTCCAAGTTCGCCAACAAACTGATCCTGATATTTTTAATTATGAAGATCTCATAACTTGTCCTCCCTCACAATGGCTTGAAAAAAATGGTCAAAAACTTTCTATTGGCTTTGATCCATGGCTCCACACGATTGCTGCCACCGATGCATTGAGAAATGCATTAGAAATGAAAGCAGGTGGAAAACTTGTAGAAGTTCAACATAATCCCATTGATCTGCTCTGGCATAATCAACCAAAATTACCACAATCTGCCTTATCAATTCACCCTCTCAGATATGCTGGGTGCGATACAAATGAAAAACTCGCTTTGATTTACAAAGATATACAGCAAACTCATGCAAATGCTTTTATTTTTACAGACCCCTCTTCCATTGCATGGACATTCAACATACGGGGCAATGATGTTTCCAACACGCCTTTTTCCCTTTGTTTTGCTCTCATTCCACTTAACGAAACACCAGCTTTATTCATTGACAGCAAAAAACTTGGTGTAGAACAGAAACAATATCTAGAACGTTATGCAAAATTATATGAACCAGAACAGCTTATTCCCAAGATCAAAGAGTATGTTCAAAAAGGGACAGTGTTTGCCTTAGATCCACAGCTAACATGCGAAAAATTACGAACTGTTATTGAAGAAAAAAATAGCTCTTTTATCACACTTACTGATCCTGCTGCTCTACCACGTGCCATTAAAAATGACACAGAACTCAATGGCGCACGCAAAGCGCATCTACGCGATGGTGTTGCCCTAACCCGTTTTTTTTCTTGGTTAGATAAACAAATACCAGGGTCAATAAGTGAAATTTCCGCTGCTCAAAAATTAGAAGAATTTCGCATAAATACAGCAAAAGAAATGGGAGAAAAACTTAAAGATCTTTCTTTTGATACAATTTCAGCAGCAGGAGAAAATGGTGCCATTATTCATTATCGTGTAACAACGCAAACAAATAAACAACTCAAAACCGGTGAACTTTACCTCGTTGATTCAGGTGGACAATATCGTGATGGTACGACTGATGTCACACGCACCGTAGCAATTGGGAATATTGGAGAAGAAGAAAAACACTGTTTTACGCTTGTTCTCAAAGGCATGATTGCTCTTTCAACTATCAGATTTCCAAAAGGCACACGAGGACAAGACCTTGATTCTCTTGCACGCATTGCATTGTGGAAAGCTGGTTTTGATTATGCCCATGGCACCGGTCATGGTGTTGGATCTTATCTTTCTGTCCATGAAGGACCGCAAAATATTTCTCGCAAAGGGTGCCAAGAACTCATCTCCGGTATGATTCTTTCAAACGAGCCAGGCTATTACCGCGAAGGCGCTTTTGGTATCCGTCTTGAAAATTTGATGATTGTGAAGCCAGCACAAAAAATTGATGGTGGAGATATAGAAATGCTCTCGTTCGAAACACTCACACTTTGCCCCATTGATCGACGGTTAATCCTTCCAGAGCTTTTGACACAAGAAGAACGGCAATGGCTCAATGATTACCATGCGCGCGTTTATCAGATGAATGCACCTTACTTGAACGAAGAAGATAAAAAATGGGCAAAAGAAGCAACAATGCCCCTTTAAATGAAGCAACGTATAACTTTTACTCTTTCTACAAAACACAGGATCTTCTCTTTTTAAGGGAAAAATATGTATCTGCATCAGGAAATACAAAAAATATTTCTACAAGATACTTCAAGTTTTTTGCTGGTACGGTAAACGCTAACCTCGGTGAAGCAAGATGAGATACACCTATACGTGGTAATACTTATCTTGGCGATCTCCATCTAGACATTATTATATCCCTATTTCTTTTATATGGAAACTTTCGTTATATTTTGTAATCCTCCGCATCGTATTTCTAAAACACCTATTATAACCAGCTTATTACGCTGTTTGGATTCAAAAATTCTGCATATTTATTCGAATAAATTTTACCTTTTTGTTTGCTTCATAATGATAATTTATATTTTTAAATTCTTGAGTTATTTTCAACAGCTGTAATTCCTTATAATACATATTGCTACAATAAAATAGAATCTGCTATGAAATAAAAGTTAAGTATTTAGAATTTAAAAGAAATAGCATGATGATAACATCAGCGTTAAAGTTTTTCATTTATTTGCATAGTTAACAGTACAATATTATTTTCTAGACTATTACTTATTGTTGAAAAACGTTATCTACAATATAAATAGTTTCCAACTGCACAGTATGAAAACAACATATATGGAGGTATATGTTTTTACCTGAACATGTCATTCAGCTAAAAAATTAACAACAATAACAGAGTATATGAAAAACTACATAACACAAAAACAGTCACATAAGTAAAGGAGATTCAAACTCTCTACAAAATTTCACAAATACTTTGAAAAAGACACAATAAAGCGTGTATCTTATGGCTTGTTAGTTAACAAATCTTAATCACAGATCTTAATAAGCTATATCCTTATCCAGTATTTTAGAAATAAAGTGATTATCCTAATGCGTATAGTTTTATTTTGTTCCATAATATTATTTTTGGATACTATATTGGGCCTTCTGTATTGAAGGAAATTACTAAATTTAAGCGAGTTCCTATTGTTGTATTTTCTGAAAATCAAGTCATTACTCCAAATAAGTACGATAAATTATACGAAGAGTACGTAAAGACACAATATCCTGATAATATATACGAAGAGCGTCTAGAAATTGCGAAAAAATATCTGGATAATAAGAGTTATGGTGTATATCATGTTCTAAACCCTGGTATGATAGTGCTAATTCCTGAAAATAAATCTTATCCATGCGAAAGTTGTTTGGTGTGCATGCCTTGTGGACTTATTACGGAGAGAGTATAATAAAAAATTTCCAGCATTATCCCTACCTACCTACATACATAAGTTACGTTCTCAATATAATTGGAAAGAAAGCGATTTCATTTGGGCAAAAAATCTGGTCATGAACTCGACAGATCCAATGTTTAGATATGCACGAATGGTATTTAATTCTGAAATATTCTCAGTCCAAATACTAGCTCTAATAAACGAAATTTCCTATGCTGAGAAATTTGAGAGAGATGAAGGAAGTCAGAAAAAAAATTATGCTGCTAGACGCATTAGCGAATATCCGAAATTTTGTAATGAAATTGGACAAGTGTACCATCTAATAATGCCTGATAAGCATAGATACCAGTAATCTTTTATAATTCAACATAATAAACAACTCGCAGTTATATCCCTTATTCATTTATAGCGGAATGTTTTATTATATTTTATAATCTTCCGCGTTATATTTTTATTACGTCATTATAATTGGTTTATTACGGCATTTTGGATTAAATTATACATATTTGTTCAAAAATTTTACCTTTCTTCACAGTAATAATTTATATCTTTTACTAATAATAACCTTGTATATTCTTCATCATAATAGTTTAAGTTTAATATTTAAGTTCAACGTTAATCATTTTTAATAACTTAATAAATATCAAAATATATGGCGCTCTGTTTTTGCAAAAAACAGCCCCTATTATCCCCCTTTTTGATTTCATCCCCCCAAAAATGTAAGAGAGATAATCATACAAACAGCATACGATCTTCTGGAAAAATCCCTCTAAACATTATGTTTCTCAATCAGCTGTAGCCAAGCCTCTTCATCGATAACCTCAACACCTAATTCCTCAGCTTTAGCCAACTTGGAGCCCGCTCCAGGTCCTGCAACAAGAAGATCTGTTTTTTTAGAAAGTGAACCAGATGTTTTAGCCCCTAATCGCTCTGCCAATGCTTTTGCTTCATCGCGTGACATATGCGCCAAAGTTCCTGTAAAAACAATGATCTTCTCTGCTATTGGTGAAGAATCTGCTATGATAGGCTCCTCATCAAGAGGTATTACTTCTTCAAGCAAAACAGATAAAATCTCACGGTTATGCGCTTCTTGATAAAAATCAACAATTGCGCTCCCTACCTGTGGTCCAATTCCTTCGATATTGGTAAGCTCTATCCAAGCCTCATTTCCTTCTTCATTTTCCTTATCACATGGCATAAGTGCTTCCATAGCCGCAGTCTCAAAAGCTGTATAATTTTTATAAGCGCGTGCAAGGCGGCGTGCATTCACTTCGCCAACATGACGAATCCCCAATGCAAACAAAAAACGGCTCAACGGAATTTCTCGGCGCGCATTAATGGCATCATACAATTTCCGCACTGAAACAGTACCAAAACCTTCCATATTTTCCAAACGTATCAAAGACTTTTCTTGGCGCCGTTGTAAAGTAAAAATATCGGCTGGTGTATGAATACAAAGCGCCTCATCTTGAGCATAGAAAAAAAACTCTACCTGTTTTTTACCCAAGCCTTCAATATCAAAAGCATTGCGTGAAACAAAATGACGAATACGTTCAATTGCTTGTGCAGGACAAATAAGCCCCCCTGTACAGCGACGCACGGCTTCTCCCACTTCACGAACAGCATGACTCCCACACACGGGACACAGATGAGGAAACACAAAAGTAGAAGCATTTTTTGGACGCTTTGCAGCGACAATATCAACAATTTGAGGGATCACATCACCAGCGCGTTGTACAATCACGGTATCGCCTACACGGATATCACGCCCTTCACGAATGGGCTCTCCTTTATGACCAATTCCCTTAATATAATCCTCATTATGCAAACTAGCATTGGTCACCACCACTCCACCAACAGTAATAGGCGTAAGACGTGCAACAGGTGTCAAAGCTCCCGTGCGCCCAACTTGAATGTCAATATTCTCCAAAAGCGCTATCGCTTTTTCTGCTGGAAATTTATGGGCGATAGCCCAACGCGGCGAACGAGAAACAAACCCCAAGCGCTTTTGGAGCATCAAATCATTGACCTTATAAACAATGCCATCAATATCATAGCTTAAAGAATGACGGCATTCTTCGATATCGTGATAATAGCAAATAATGTCTTCTACTGTCTTAAAGACTTTTGTTAATGGATTGATAACAAAGCCATACTCTTTTAGCTTTTTCATCATCTCCATTTGACTTTCTGCCAATATTTCACTCACCTCACCACAAGCATAAGCAAAAAATTGAAGTTTTCTGCTAGCGGTTATCCGTGAATCAAGCTGACGGAGAGAACCAGCCGCCGCATTTCGAGGATTGGCAAAGGTTAACTTGCCCTTCTCTTGTTGGCTGATATTCAGTGCTTGGAAATCCTCCCGCCCCATATAAACTTCACCACGCACCTCAATGATACCAGGAAAATCACCTTGCAAAACTTGTGGAATATCAGCAATTGTTCGGGCATTTGCCGTCACATTTTCACCGACAGTTCCATCCCCACGCGTTGCCGCACGCACAAGCTGCCCCTTTTCGTAGCGCAAAGACAAAGATAAACCATCAATTTTTGGCTCCGCTGTTATTTCCAACACTTGTGTTTCTGGAAGCCGTAAAAAACGACGAATACGCTCAACAAATTCAGTAACATCTTCAGAGCTAAACGCATTATCAAGTGAAAGCATAGGCTGTACATGAACAGATTTTTCAAATTTTTCAGAAATTGGTGCTCCAATTTTATGTGAAGGAGAATCAATACGTATAAGCTCTGGAAAAAGAGCTTCAATTTCTGCATTACGACGACGTAAAGCATCATATTCTGCATCAGAAATTTCAGGCTGATCATCACGATTATAAAGCACATCATGACGTGCAATCTCTTTTGCCAACCACTCTAATTCACGTTCTGCTTCAACAGCTGTGAGATTTTTATATGCATCTTTGTTCATAAAATCTATTCCAAATTACAAGCGCTGCCACAAGGGCCTCCCACGCCTCCTCATCAAGTGAATCTCAATAAATATAAGCTTTCTAGTATTTTTATCGCTGACTAATTACCTTTATGCGAGAAGCTTTTGAGCCGCTGCACGCGCTTCTTCAGTAATCTGTTCTCCAGCCAACATACGGGCAATTTCTTCTGCACGCTCATGCTCTTTCATTTTATGAATCGCAGTAACAAAGCGTCCTTTATCATGACTCTCAATTTTTGAAATAAGAAAATGACCATGCGCTTTCGATGCAACCTGTGGAGCATGCGTAATAGCGAAAACTTGGACATGTTCTGATAAGCGTTGCAACCGTTGCCCAATAGCCGCTGCAACAGCCCCCCCAACACCTGTATCAATTTCATCAAAAATCAGCGTCGGTGCTGATCCTCGATCAGATAAAACAACTTTTAATGCCAGCAAAAAACGAGATAATTCACCGCCAGAAGCCACACTAAGCATCGGCCCAGCACGTGTTCCAGGATTTGTCCGCACCCAATATTCAATACGATCACATCCCTCTGCACTCCGCTTTTCCACATCACTTTGCATTTCAACAATAAATTCAGCCCTCTCTAACTTCAATGCCGGCAACTCAGCCATAACACTTTCAGATAAATGCTTTGCTGTCTCCCGACGCTTTATTGTTAAGGCTTGCGCCAATGTATCATAATTTTTCTTTGCCTGCTCTGCCTCATCTTCAAAACGTGTCAATATAGTCTGAGCCTCTTCAAAATCAGCGAGTTCTGCGTCCATTTTATCGCGTAACTGAATCAATTCATCCGCAGAAACTTGATATTTACGAGCAAAACCCCGAAGAGAAAAAAGACGCTCTTCTATCCGTTCCAATTCATCAGGTTCAAAATCTAATGCTCGTATTGCCGTCTCAATACCTTCTTGTGCTGTTGCAAGTGCATGCAATGCCTCATCAATAGATTTCACCACAGGTGCAATAAGTTCTTGCGCCTCAGGAATTTTCCGCTCCAAACGCCTCACCAAATTAGAAAGCACTGGGATTGGTGATTTTTGACCCGTTAAAAGATCATCTGCTTCTTTAATATCTGTTGCTATTTTTTCTAATTTAAGCATATCAGCACGACGAAGAGAAAGAGCTTCCTCTTCACCAACTTTAAAATCAAGCTTTTCAAGCTCTTCTACACACGTACGAAGATAATCAACCTCCCGTACAGCACTCTCTACTTTAAGACGCTGCCGTTGCAAACGCTCCTCAAATTCACGCCATGAGTGATAACACTGACGCAAATTTTCCACTTCATCTTCAAGACCACCAAAGGCATCTAATAATTGGCGATGTGTAGCAACATCAACAAGCGCACGATCATCATGTTGTCCATGGATTTCAACCAGCAAACGGCCAACACTCCGCATCAATGCAACACTAGACACCTGATCATTGATAAAAACACGGCTACGTCCATCACTTGATTGCACACGTCGTAAAATAATATCACCCTCATCATCAAGACCATTCTCACGAATAAGTTGACGTGCAGGATGTGAAACAGACACATCAAAAACAGCTGTGACCTGCCCGCGGTCAGCCCCATGACGCACAAGCGAAGCATCACCCCGCCCCCCTAGAGCAAGTGATAAAGCATCAAGGAGAATAGACTTCCCCGCACCCGTTTCTCCAGTTAAAACCGTCAACCCCGCTGTAAAATTAATATCGAGCGTTTCGATCAAAACAATATTATGAATCGAAAGCTGTACCAACATAGAGAATCAACGTATCCTCTTCTTGTCACCACCTAAAGCATTTGAGATCCAAGAAGATTTATGCTCACGTGGCGATATTTTATTCTTCTGCAAGAGATTATAAGAAAATTTATACCACTCACTTTTGGGATAATTACGTCCTAAAATAGCTGCTGCCGTCTGTGCTTCCGCCGTTAAGCCGAGAGCAAGATTAACTTCAGTCAAGCGGAAAAGTGCTTCTTCAATTTGATTTGTATCAGAATACTCCTCAACCACGGTACGAAACCGTCTACTTGCCGCAAGATAGCGCCGTCCCTCTTCATAATAACGGCCAATCTGCATTTCTTTACCAGCCAGTTGTTCGCGACCAAAACGGATTTTATCCTTAGCATCCTTGACATACTCAGAATTAGGATAACGCTCTATAAGAAGCTGCATAGCAGCAATAGCACGTTTCGTGTCACGTTGATCACGCGTAACATCAGGAATCCGACGGAAAGAAGAAAGACCAATAATATAGTATGCATAAGCCGAGTCAGTCGACCCTGGATAAAGAGTAATATAGCGTTGAGCCATACTAATTGAATCATCATACTTTCCGAGTCGATAATTAGTAAAAGCACCCATGACCAAAGATTTACGTCCCCAGTCTGTATAAGCGTACTGTTTTTCAATCTTCAAAAACTTCTTCGATGCGTCCCCAAGCCGCCCACTTTCAAGGCTAGCAAGCGCCTGATTATATAAAACATCTGGTGGCTCTATTTTCAAAACATAAGCAGATGGATCAAGGGTATTTTTCTCTTTAAAGAGGCATCCCGCTAACATACAGGTGCTTCCCAAAAGCACCACCCCCAATATCTTGCGTACAATGTTAGATTTTCTATATGTCATATTTCCAATGCACACATGAGATTTTTTCATAGTTTTTCCGGCCTCCACAGAATATCACCTTGTAGCAATAACAATTTATCAAAGGTTTTATACCATATCACTTTAAAATCCACATAACCAATTTAGCAGTTTAGGTCAATCATCCCCTTAAAAATCAAATAAACGATAAAAAAATCTTGTCAATTTTTTTACTCTTTCTCTAAAAAGCTTTTTTCATAATATGATTCGTCTGCCAAAACAGCCTTCACCAATTGCGCATTAATTCTATGCCCACTACAATAAGAACGAAATAATCCAATAAAAGGTGCCCCAAGCAAAGCAGTATCACCAATCGCATCAAGCATCTTGTGCCGAACACATTCATTCTCCCAATAAGGACCATCGGGATTTAAAATTTTATCATTAAGGTCGATAACAAGAGAATTTTCCAAAGAAGCACCTCTCGCCTTTCCAGAAAGCCTTAATTCCTCCACGTCTTTGATAAAACCAAAAGTGCGCGCACGTGACAAATCATCCCTAAAACCTCGTGTGGTAAGATCAAAACTGAAATGTTGCTTACCAATAGCAGAAGAAGGAAAAGAGATCGTTATATCAAAACGACGTCCATCGAATGGCAAAAGCTCTGCAACACCATGAGCTCCTTCAACCCGCACCGGCTTTTTTATAATGAAATAAGAACGCAACGCATTTTGCTGTACAATACCAACATCTTCAAAAGCTTGGCAATATAGCCACGCTGAACCATCCAAAATAGGAATCTCATTATGTGACACTTCAATAACAAGATTATCCAAATTATAAGCAGCAATTGCCGCCATCAAATGTTCAATTGTTTCAACCCTTACATCTTCATCTCCAAGTACTGTTGATAATTCAGTTTCTCCTGTTTGCGATGCATGGGCTTGAAATATTTTCTCTGTTCCGTCTAATCCACAACGCTTAAAAACAATACCACACCCAACATCCGCTGGACAAATCTTTACCACTGACAAACAGCCACTGTGAACGCCAATGCCCTTAAATGTTACTGCTTTTTTAAGAGTAGACTGATATTTTGGTACTAAATTCATCATATCATTTTATTAAATTGCTTGTACATCTTTTAACAAAATTTATAAAACTATAAAAAATATTCATAGTAAATAATAAAAAAAACCGCTTATTATAAGCGGTTTTTTTTAACAAAGTATTTTATCCAAAAAACAGTAATATATTTTACTGTATAATTTTTGTCTGATCATTAAAGAAATAATAAAATTTCTTACTTTACCTCATTTTTCATCAATTAATTTGCCTGACGACGTAAAAATGCTGGTATTTCCAACTGATCTTCTTCACTTATAAAAGTACGCTGATCTTGTGGTACCTGAGGATGCAGCTCACCAGAACGACGTGGAACATAAACAGAAGCATCTTGAGAAAGCGCCTGAGAATTTTTATTGTAAACATGAGACTCTTTCTGCTGAGACGATCTAACAGCAGGCTCCAACCTCGCTTCTGGCTCAGCTTCTTCACGATGTGTCAAGCTCTGTTTCAAACGCTGCCAAAGATTACGAGGACCTTGATCAGTCACAAATGTTCTTTGACTTTGTCCATGAGCAACAGGTGGAAAATCCTTTAACTCAGGCATACGCATTGGAGCGCGCGCTTGCATTTGTTTTGGTTGCACTGGCTTTTCTTTTTGCTTCACAAGCCCTGTCATCTCATCAAGAACATGCGCTGTTGCCTCCATACTCACAGGAGCCGTCATCGCCTGTTGAGAACCACGGCTTACTTGCATACGAGGCACATTTGATCTCTGTTCCTGAACAGCATTTGAACCATACGCAACAGCATTCGTCGCACTTCGTGTCGTCATTGAGTCTGCAGGATGTGCAAAAATTTGACTTTTGGGACGGAACTGTTCTCCGGTTGATTTACCCTTCTCTATTTCAAGTGATTCGATTACTTCTACCATTGACTCAGAACGCAGAGGCGAAGATTGAACATGAAAAGAACTGTGTGACGTTCCAGGATCGCTCTTGCGTATTGAAGAAGCAGTCCTTTGAATCTGAGGATGAGAGGACTGAACCACATCACTAACTTCACGATCAATACCGGTGGCAACCACAGAAACACGAATAACACCTTCCAATGACTCATCATCAATAGCGCCAAAGATCACATTCGCATCAGCATCTACTTCTTCACGAATACGATTAGCAGCTTCATCAACTTCAAAGAGAGTCATATCACGACCACCCGTAATAGAAATCAATAAACCACGCGCCCCACGCATAGAGGTATCATCCAACAATGGGTTTGCAATAGCAGCTTCAGCCGCAGCCAAAGCACGCCCATCACCAGATGCCTCACCCGTTCCCATCATGGCTCGACCCATTTCGTGCATAACAGAACGAACATCAGCAAAATCAAGGTTAATCAAACCCTCTTTAATCATCAAATCCGTAATGGAAGCAACACCAGAATAAAGCACTTGGTCAGCCATAGCAAAAGCATCAGCAAACGTTGTCTTATCATTTGCAATACGGAAAAGATTTTGATTGGGAATAACAATCAATGTATCGACAGACTTTTGTAATTCTTCAATACCAGCCTCTGCCGTTTTCATACGACGTGCGCCTTCAAACTGAAACGGCTTTGTCACAACACCAACAGTCAAAATACCTTTTTCACGCGCTGCGCGAGCAACAACGGGAGCAGCTCCTGTTCCAGTTCCTCCCCCCATACCAGCAGTAATGAAAACCATATGAGAGTCTGCAAGATGATCAATAATTTCATCAATACATTCCTCCGCCGCCGCTTGTCCAACTTCCGGCAAAGCCCCAGCACCCAAACCTTCTGTCACAGCTGCCCCAAGTTGGATAACACGTTCAGCCTTTGACATAGCCAAAGCCTGTGCATCCGTATTTGCAACAACAAAGTCAACTCCCTGAAGACCAGCATTTATCATATTATTCACGGCATTCCCGCCACCACCTCCAACACCAAAAACGGTAATGCGTGGCTTCAATTCCGCGATATCTGGCCGATGCAGATTAATCGTCATTTTCTTTTCCTTCTCATAAGACACCGCAAGCCAAAGCGATGAAATTTATCCAACTAGACACTTAACTAAAAACTCTCACGCAACCACTGACCAACACGCTGAAAATATCCACGCGTGCCCATCGATAAATGATTTCCTGCCGCCTGCATTGTTTTTTCTTCAAACCCCACCAATTGCGGATAAATTAACAACCCAACAGCAGATGTAAACGCCGCCCCTTTTGCAAGAGAAGGAAGCCTCGAAATACCTAAAGGCCGCCCGATACGAACATTTCTTCCTAATATAGTACGTGCCATTTCTGGCAATCCTGTTAACTGGCTTGCTCCCCCAGTCAAAATAACACGTTTACCAATGATATGACCAAAACCAGAACGATTTAAACAATCACGGACCATTTCTAAAATTTCTTCAACACGCGCACGAATGATACGCCCAAGAACCGCGCGAGGATATTGAGTTTCACGCTGTTCACTCCCAATTTCTGCTACATTAATCATTTGCCGCTCATCAGCACTTGTTAAAAGTGCTGAACCATAAACAACTTTTAAACGTTCCGCCTCTGTTAAAGACATAGAAAATCCGCGCGCAACATCAAGAGTCACATGATGCCCCCCAACAGCAAGAGCATCCGCATGAATAAATTTCCCCTCAAAAAACACTGAAAATGTTGTTGTTCCACCACCAAAATCAATACATGCAGCCCCTAAACGCGCCTCATCATTCATCAAGACAGCAAGACCACTTGCAAAGGGAGTAGCAACCATTGCTTCAACACTCAAATGTGCACGATTAATACAAGTTTCTAAATTACGCAAAGAGGCTGTTTCTGCTGTTACCACATGCACGTCGACACCAAATGTTTCCCCTGCCATGCCAATAGGATCAAAAATTCCTTTATCTCCATCCAATACATAAGAAACTGGAACTGAGTGCATAACATGACGTTCAGCATCAAAGGCTTTACGCGAAACATCTGAAAAGGCCATACGCATATCACGCTTGGTGACTTCACGACCATTCAAATGGACCTTTCCATTAATCAAAGCACTTTGTAATCGACTTGAGGAAAAATTCACAATCACTGAATCCACCACCAAACCCGCCATTTTTTCTGCCGCATCAACAGCCAATCTTATGGATTGTTCTGCTGCAAACATATCCATGACAACACCAGATTTAATACCACGTGAACGCTGCACTCCAAAGCCTAGAATTTCCGTAGAATGTGTACGACCATGTAAATAGTGCGCATGCTTCAAAGGACGCAAACAAGCAATAAGACAAACAATCTTACTTGAACCGACATCAAGTACCGTTAAAAAACGTGTTTTACGCCCCTTCAAATGATGTGATCTGAGCAGCATCATAGGCTTCCTGCCTTTCGCGCTTTTAAAATACGTTCTTCTTCTGCTACAGTAGTATGATAACGCTCCAACGTTTCATCTGATAAAGAAACAGTAATTCGATCAGCAAGACGTAAATCAACACTGAGAATATCGCGAGATAAAAGATCTTGCATTGTACCGGACGAAAAAAGAGAAGAAAGCCTTTCAAGAGCACCATTTTCAGGCAACATAACGCGCATTCCATTATTCAAAACAAGATCCCAACGTCGATCACCTACCCGCACAAAAGCACGAATACGATCATATACTTCCGGATAGACTGACAGCGCTTGAATAAACACTTTAGCAGCATTTTGTGCACCCTGCCCAACCACAAGAGGTAAATCCCGAACAATTTCCCCTTTAAAAGGCACAATGACACGACCTGTATTATCAACAATATCCATTATGCCATCATGTTGCCAAATGGCATAGGGTTCACGCTCCACAATGGAAATGCGCATTCTATTGGGATAAATTTTCTGAACATTAGCCGATTGCACCCAAGCCTGTTTTTCCAAAAGAGAACGTGCTCTTTCAACATCAAAAGTGAATATAGAAGGCGCAACATCAAGTTTTAAAATTTTAAAAATATCCTGCTTTGCCAAGCGCTTATTACCGCTTATATCGACATGAGTGACCACAAAACTACTATCCAATATGATCGTATTTACGATCACAGCCATCTGACCACTTGATGAAAGTCCATAAAAAGCCGTAACAAAGAAAAACCATACAACAGCAAAAGAGCCGAAATGGCGTGGAATATGAATATTGACAAAAACAAACTCAAACATAAACCGGAGAAAACGACGATAAAGACGTGGCAAAGCCGGCACTGAAAGCACCTCCATCGGAACATTTGTTTTATTAACATTCAACGCATACATGATGCGTCCTCCACCATCCATTGAACAATATCGCCGTAAGTACGGCCGCTCGCTTTTGCAATATCAGGAAGAAGAGACGTCGATGTCATACCGGGTTGCGTATTAATTTCAAGCCAAACCAATTCTCCCGTTTTCTCATCAAAACGAAAATCAGAACGGCTAACACCTCGACACCCTATCGCCTGATGGGCTGCTAAAGACATTCTTTGCACACTTTGGTAAATATTTAGTGAAAGTTGTGCAGGACAAATGTGAAGAGAACCACCCGTTTTATATTTCGAGTCATAATCGTAGAATGGAAAGTGTTTATCGGGAAGAATTTCACACACATCCAGCACTTCATTCCCCAAAACAGCACAAGTCAATTCACGACCAGGAATATATTTTTCAATCATCACCTCATCAGCATACCCCCACTCAACTCCCCCAATACTATGCGGCGGTGCTGCTTCATTTTCCTGGACAATGACAACACCAAAACTTGATCCTTCACACACAGGTTTAATTACATAAGGAGGCTCCATGGGATGCGTTTGTCCCAAAGCAAAGCGGCTCATGATACGAGAAGGAGCAACACAAACCCCAAAATTTTCAACGATAATTTTTGCACGTCCCTTATCCATTGCCAAAGCGGATGCCATCACACCAGAATGGGTATAAGGAATTTTTAAATATTCAAGAATCCCCTGGATCCGGCCATCTTCACCAAATGGACCATGCAATGCATTGAAGGCAATATCGGGCTGCAACTGTTCAAGAACAGAAGCAATATGAGCGTCAACATCCACGCGGCTCACGCGATACCCCTGCATCTCTAGAACATCAGCACACGCCGCCCCCGAAGATAAACTTATAGACCGTTCAGAAGAAAAACCTCCCATTAACACAGCTATATGTTTATCTTTCATAATAAATCACCCTCTTTCGCATACTATATGTAGTCTATATAGAATACATCAGCACCACATACAGGAAAAACAAAGTTTATCCTTGCGAATCAATAACCTAGCATTTTGCATAATGAATCAGACTCAAAAGCCTGATGCAAGAGATTCTTTGTTAATTTATTGATTCTTAATAGAATTTTTTATTATCTCTTTGAAATGACTCAATTTTTTATTTTCACTTTTTTAGTGAACAATAAATCAATGAAATGGATCAAAAGGAGAAACACTTCGACCACGCTCAAATTGACCAATACGCTCTATTTCCCATTGTAAAAGGTGGGCTGAATTTGCAAAAACACGCGCACGCACTGTTTCTCCCAATGCTTCAAGATCATATCCTGTTGCTTGCCCTGTATTAATCATAAAATTACAGTGCATTTCACTCATTTGAGCGCCACCAATCTGTAAACCACGACACCCTGCTTCATCAATCACGCGCCACGCGGATGTATTCTCAGGATTTTTGAAAGTTGACCCCCCTGTTTTTTCGCGAATAGGTTGCACTGTTTCTCTGTGGAGGGCAACTTCATCCATAGCAGCACGAATATCATCTTTATTGCCGAGTCTTCCTTCTAATAAAGCAGCCGTAAAAATAAAATCTTTAGGAATATCACAATGGCGATAGGAATAATGCATATCTTTCACACTCAAGATATGACGTTGCCCTTTACGATCCAGCGCATAGACCTCGACAACACGCGCTGCAGTTTCAACACCATTCGCACCCGCGTTCATTTTGAGAGCTCCTCCAAGACCTCCAGGAATACCATGATAAAAATGAAAACCTGCAATCTCAGCTTCTAAAGCGGCAGCAGCTAAATGTTTATCCGCCGTACCAGCACCAACTAAAAAGCCTTTTGGAGAAACTTGCTTCACTTTCCCAAATTTTTTTGGCGAAAGACGAATCACAACACCAGGAACCCCCCCATCACGCACCAGAAGATTAGAACCAATACCGACAATTGTTACAGGAACAAATTCAGGCAAATTTTGAAGAAAGAGAGCCAAATCTTCTTCATCAACAGGCTGATAAAAAAGCTCTGCCAACCCGCCCGTGCGAAACCACGTTACCTTACGCATCTCAACATTAGGTGTAAGCTTTCCTCTCACGCCACCCAACAGTGGTTGCAATTGCGCCAATAGCGCCTCACCATCAATGTGCTGAAAATTTACCATGACCATCCAATACCGCTAATTGATGAGGCAACGCACAAGCCCATTGTGTGATATTGCCAGCACCAAGAAAAACAACATAATCCTCTGCCTGAGCAAATTTTGAGACAAGAGACACGACATCTTCCAGACTATGTATCAAGCGCACATCACGATGACCCGCCATTTTAATATGCTCTACCAATTCTTGAGAACCAAATCCTACAATAGGCTCTTCACCAGCCGCATAAACGGGCGTAATCAACACTGTATCTGCATCATTAAAACAAGCAGAAAAATCATCAAATAAATGATACAAACGTGAATACCGATGGGGTTGTGCAATCGCAATAACACGCCCTTTTGCACTCTCACGTGCTGCACGCAAAACAGCCTTTATTTCAACAGGATGATGTCCATAATCATCAAATATTTCAATGCCACGCCAATTTCCTGTTCGCGTAAAACGCCGTTTTACTCCGCCAAATTCTGCTAAGCCCCTTTTTATAGCTTCATTTGAAATGCCTAGTTCATGCGCAATAGCAATCGCCGCCGTTGCATTAGCAACATTATGCTGCCCTGCCATGGGCAAAAGCAAATTTTTCAACTCAATCTTTCTTCCTGTTTTGCGTGAGCGAACAAGAACATCAAAATGCGTTTTTTGACCATCCATCGAAAGATTAAGAAAACGAACATCCGCTTGTGGATTTGCACCATAAGTGATCACCCAACGATCATCAATACGGCCCGCCAATGACTGAACCTCTGGATGATCAAGACACAAAACAGCAAAACCATAAAAAGGAACATTTTCTACGAATTGCCGAAAAGCCTCACGCACAGCATCAAAACTTCCATAATGATCCAAATGCTCAGCGTCAATATTAGTAATAACAGCAATATCAGCAGGCAGCTTTAAAAATGTACCATCACTTTCATCAGCTTCAACAATCATCCAATCGCCATCTCCTGTACGAGAATTCGTACCATAAGCATTAATAATACCGCCATTAATCACCACTGGATCAAAATGACCAGCATCAAGAAGGGCTGCGACCATTGATGTGGTTGTTGTTTTACCATGTGTACCACCCACCGCAATTGCACGCCGAAACCGCATCAGCTCCGCCAGCATTTCTGCACGTCTGACAAGCGGCAAATGTCTTTCCTTTGCAGCAATATACTCAGGATTTGTTTTTTTAACGGCAGTAGAAAAAACAACAACCTCTGCATTCCCTAAGTTTTCAGCACAATGACCTATATAAACGTTAATTCCTTTTTTCCGCAAACGTTCAACATTTGCACTTTCAACTTGATCTGACCCTTGAACTTTATAGCCAAGATTATAAAAAACCTCCGCAATTCCACTCATACCGATCCCCCCGATTCCGATAAAATGGATAACGCCTATATCAAGTGGCATTTTCATTAAAAAGCTCCTCTTTTATATCTGACAACAATCGCCCTGCAATTAAGGACTCAGCCATATCAGCAAGGCAACGGGTTGCATGAGGTTGTCCAACTTTTTTTGCAGCAAGCGCTTGTTTTTCCAATAAATGGGGCGCACAACAAGCGTGCATTAAAAGAGAAAAAAGCTTTTGTGCATTTAAATCTTTTTCTGATACAATTTGCGCACCACCTACACGAGCAAGCAGAGCTGCATTGGCAGCCTGATCATGATCTAAAGCATGGGGATAGGGAACAAGCAAAGCAGGTCTACCAATCACCGCTATCTCACAAACGGACGAAGCCCCAGCGCGCGACAAAATAAAATGAGCATGTGCCATACGTTCAGCCATATCATCAAAGAAAGGAGCAACTTCTGCTTGTACGCCCATATCACGATAGATTTTGATCAACCTTCCTGCTTCACCGCGGACTTGCTGTACAATTCGTAAACGTTTACGGTTCTTATCATCAAATAAAGCAATAGCTTCTGGAACAATATGTGAAAAAGCAGAAGCCCCTTGGCTACCTCCAAAAATCAAAAAATTAAATGGCTTTTCTCCCTCTGAAGAATGATAAGGAATTTTGGCCGCCTTCAACACAGCCTCACGGACAGGATTCCCCGTCAAAAGTATTTTATGAGCATAAGCGCCTTTTGGTGACAACAAACCACCAGCGATTGCACGCACAAAAATTGCCAACACCCGATTGGCACGCCCCATAACAGCATTTTGTTCATGAATAAATGTTACACGCCTCGTTAAGGACGCAATAAAAAGAGGAGGAAAGCTCGGATACCCCCCAAATCCTCCAACAAGAACAGGACGTAATTTATAAAACAACGCCAACGATTGCCCCATCCCCCTTAGCAAAGACCAAAACGTCTTTATCAGAGCAAAAGGATGGCGTCGTGTAAATGTTGCCGATGAAACGATATGAATATGCCCTTCATCAAAGCACCGAACAAAAGGTCGTGCTCTTTCATCTGTTATTAAATGAACATCATATCCACGCTGCCTTAATTCAACAGAAAGGGCTTCAGCAGGAAAAAGATGTCCACCTGTACCACCAGCCACCAAAACAATAACTTTTTTATCATTCATAAGGGGTATCCAAGACAGAAGAGGAAGAAAAAGCTGAAAGGCGCGCTTCTGGCCAACGACGTGTTAAACTGAGCAAAATGCCCATTGAAAACGCAATCGCCATCATCGAAGAACCACCATAAGAAATAAAAGGCAATGTCATGCCTTTTGGAGGAATTAAGTGAAGATTAACGGCCATATTAATCGCTGATTGAAAGCCAATCATCATTGCTATGCCAGTAATACCAAGACGTATAAAGGAATCACGTGTATTCATGGCTATATACAATGAACGCATAACGATAAAGCCAAAAAGCATCATAATTAATAAACAAAGAATAATACCATATTCTTCAGCAGCAACGGAAAATACAAAATCTGTATGGCTATCAGGAATGATACGTTTTACTGTTCCCTCCCCAGGGCCTTGCCCAAACCAACCACCATTCAAAATAGCCTCACGTCCTACATCCACTTGAAACGTATCCCCTTCACCTGTCAAAAAACCATTAATACGCTCGCGCACATGATGCAGAAAAAGATAAGCTAAAATAATTCCTACAACGCCTAAAATGAGAAAGAGAAAAATAATGGTAAGAGGTACACCAGCAATAAAAAATAGCCCCCCCCATGTTGCACTTATTAAAACTGTTTGTCCAATATCAGGCTGCAAAACCAGAAGCACACAACAAATGGCATAAAGTAGAATCGCTAACGTATAACCCAGAATTCCCCTCCTGCGTATCTGTTCTGAAAAAAGCCAAGCGGACATAACCACAAAAGCTGGCTTCATAAACTCTGAAGCCTGTACAGAAAAACCAAATAGTAGAATCCACCTCCGTGCTCCCTTTAATTCTGGACCCCAAAATAAGGTTGCAACCATAAGAGCAAGCGTTACAATGAGCAAAAGAGCACATAAACGACGAATATTAGAAAGCGAAAAAAAGGAAATGGTAACCATCGTAAAAAATGCTGAAATGCTAAAAATGATATGCCACCGAACAAAATAAAAACTATCAGCAATTCCGATTTTTTTTGCAATAATAGGGCTGGCAGCAAAAGACAGCATAATGCCAATTCCCATTAAAATTAAACAAGCTGCAAAGATAGAGCGATCAATCGTCCACCACCAATTAGCAATTGGATCTCTATCTGCACGCGTCACCATGATATCCACCTTATCCATTTTATAAATTATCTCAAAGTGATATGGTTCCCCAGCCTGTTTAACAAACACTTTAAAAACTAAATTACACAAAAAAAGATTCTGGAGTCTTAACGCAAAAATATTTTTTTATAACTGATGCTTTTTTATTGTAACTGCATCACAAAAGAGACAAATGCTTCGCCTCGCATTTCATAATTTTTAAATTGGTCATAACTTGCACAAGCAGGTGACAAAAGAACCGTCACCTCTTTTTCCTTACAACCCATTGCGTCAACAGCTGCTTCACGCACCGCATTTTTCAAAGTTAAACTCATAGAAAAGGGAAAAGCAGATCCAATAGTGCGAGCAAATTCTTCTGCCGCGCTCCCAATCAAATAGGCTTTACGAATTTTAGGAAAAAATTCTCTAAGAGACTCTATCCCTCCCTTTTTTGCCTGTCCCCCAACAATCCAAAAAATATCATTAAAGGTGGAAAGCGCAGGAGCTGTTGCATCTGCATTAGTAGCCTTGCTGTCATTGATAAACAAAACCGCCCCCATTTTACGCACCTGCTGCATACGATGATCCAACCCTTTATAACTTGCTAAATGCTTGTTCACAGAAGGATCAGTTATTTTTAAAGCCTGCAATGTTGCTAATGCCATAAGGGCATTTTGCGCATTATGACTCCCACGTAACACCGCCATAGGAGCAAGATCTGCAAGCATATGGCGCTGTCCTTGACGAACAGAAAAGAGCTTGGTCCCATCTGCATAAAAACCATTTTCAACAAAATGATCCTTGGAAACTGCCTCAATTTGCTTCCCATCATGAAGTAACTGTTGATATAAAACCCGACAAGCTGCATCATCAACTGAAATGAAAGCCTGAGAAGCCTGAGCAATCAGATGCCTTTTGGTTTGCACATAACAGGCAAAACTCCCATGTCGATCAATATGATCAGGTGTTAAATTCAATAAAAGTCCAATGGTCGGCTGAAGAGAGGGAGTAAGATCAATTTGAAATGATGAACATTCAATCACATAGATACGTTTTTTAACAAATGGCTTAAGCGTCAATATTGCCTTTCCGATATTCCCCCCCACCTGCACATCATAACCCATTTTTTCCAACAAATGCGCAAGTAAAGCCGTTGTGGTTGACTTTCCATTCGTCCCCGTAATCGCAATGAAAGGAACATCTTGGTCACAAAAACCATAATGCTGTAAAAAATGCTGGCGCGCACGAACAAATAATTCAATATCACCGATAATTTCTATATTTTTTTTTCGTGCTTTTTCAACAACCCAATGGGGTTGAGGATAATTTAAAGGAACTCCAGGAGCTACAATCAATGCAACAAATTCTGACCAATCTTCATAACGGAGATCTCGCGTTGGAATATTGTGCCGAAAAGCCATCTGCACGCTTGAAGGACTATCATCCCACGCCACCACTTCTGCACCGCCACGCATCAATGCTTGTGCCGTTGCTAGTCCAGACTGTCCCAACCCAAACAGAGCAACTTTTTGACCTTTATAACACGTAACAGAAATCACATTCTCACCGCAATTTAAGTGTTGAAAGACCTATGAGAGCGAGAACAATTGAAATAATCCAAAAGCGTATCACGACTTGGCTTTCAGTCCAGCCTTTTTTCTCAAAATGATGATGTATCGGTGCCATAAGAAACACTCGTTTTCTTGTTAATTTGAAATAACCAACCTGAATAACGACCGAAAAAGCTTCCACAACAAAAAGCCCACCAATAAGAGCCAAAACAATTTCGTGCTTCGTAGCGACTGCAACAGTCCCTAATAATCCTCCAAGAGCCAACGAACCAGTATCTCCCATAAAAATAGCTGCAGGTGGTGCATTAAACCATAAAAAACCAAGCCCTGCCCCAACAACAGCTCCCAATAAAACAGCCAATTCACCTGCTCCCGATACATAATGGATTTGGAGATAATCAGCAAAATTCATATTACCAGAAAGATAAGCAATCAGAGCAAAAGATAAGGCTGCAACCATCACAGGAACAATAGCAAGGCCATCAAGTCCATCCGTCAAATTAACCGCATTACCCGTCGCGACAATAACAAAAGCAGAAAAAGGAATAAAAAACCAGCCCAAATTGATAAGATAATCTTTCAAAAAAGGCAAAGCGAATCCAGATGAGCCAATTTGTAGGATGACAAAAGCAGCAATTGCGGCAACACAAAACTCCAAACTTAACCGTGCTTTCCCAGAAAATCCTTTGTCTGTTTGTTTTGTGACCTTAAGATAATCGTCATAAAATCCAATTGCCCCAAAAGAAAGCATAACCAATAGCGATACCCAAAAATAAATATTCGATAAATTACACCACAAAAATGCCGATACCACAATACCGGTTAAAATCATCAATCCACCCATTGTAGGTGTTCCAGCCTTTTTAAAATGTGTTTGAGGACCATCCGCACGAATCGGTTGCCCCTTACCCTGCCGCAATTTAAGAGAAGCAATGATGCTAGGTCCAAACAAAAAGACGATGAGCCCCGAATTAAGCATAGCCGCTATCGTGCGAAAAGTAATATAACGAAATACATTCACACCTGGAAGCCAATCACTAAACGAAGAAAAAAACAGCATCATGGTACAAAAAACCTCTTAAAACTATGAAGAAACCGCTTTATAGCGGTCAAGCAATGCAGTCACAATATTTGATGAACAAAGGCTATTGGATGATTTAACCATAAGCAGATCCCCAGAAGAAATTTCTGCTAAAAGGAGAGATAAAATTTTCTCAATATTTTCAGCATAATGAACCTTAACACCAGCAGACAAATCACTGACTAAAGATTTCATCGCCTCACCAAATAGAAAAACCGGATTAGCACCGGAAAGACGTATTGGCTTTATTAAATCACGATGAAGCTTTTCACTATACTCCCCTAACTCTAGCATATCTCCTAAAATAGCAATTCGCCGCCCTTCTTCCCCGACTGGTCCTGTAGCAAGAAGCTCAAGCGCAGCACGCATAGAAGCAGGATTTGCATTATAGCTTTCATCAATGAGATAAAATTCACCCCCATTTGATAAAGACAGTCGATAACGAACACCTCGCCCCTTTTGAGAAGAAAAATAGCGAAAAGAAAGAAGAACAGGCTCTAACTCAACTCCCATAGCATCACAAGCAGCAATAACCCCTAAACTATTTTGCACAATATGGCGTCCTGGAGCACTAATTTGAACCTTCCTATCCCGCCCCCCAATACGCACAATCATAGAAGTACTATCAGTTAGAAGACGTATATCTCGCGCTTGATAATCAGCATCTTTAGTCTCACCAAAGCTTAAGATCTTCTTTACACCGTATTTCTTTGCTTTTTGAACAAGATAAGAAAAAAAATCACTATCCGCATTTAAAATGGCAATTCCTTTTTCATCTAATCCTTCAAAAATTTCAGCTTTTGCCTTTGCTATTTCTTCAAGATCTTTGAAAAAACCCATATGTCCTGCACAAATATGCGTAATGAGAGCAACATGCGGACAAACAAGTTTGACCAGAGGGCGAATCTCATCTCTATGATTCATGCCAATTTCAAAGATACCATAATCACTCTCCATAGGCATCCGCGCTAAAGTGAGTGGAACCCCCCAGCAATTGTTTAAAGAAGCGAGATTCGCATGAACATTCCCAACCGTTGCAAGTGCTTGTTTCAAAGCCTCTTTTGTCGTTGTTTTTCCCACCGATCCTGTTATCGTGATAATCTTAGCTCTTGAACGTTTGCGTGCAGCTTGTGCAAGTTTTTCTAAGGCTTGCAAAACATCAGGAACAACAATAAGTGGAGCCGATATCTTTTTCATATCCCTCAAACGGTGTTCCGCAACGATAAGAACGCCTGCACCTCGTTCATAAGCTTGCGCAGCAAAATCATGACCATCAAGATGATGCCCTTTAATGCAGAAAAAAACATCCCCTTCCGCAAGAGTACGGCTATCAATGGAAACCCCAGAAAAAGTTTCTGGCAGGCTTCCCATTACAACACCATTAACTGCAGCAACAAGTGCTTGCTTATCCCATAAAGTTGTCATTTCTTTCGGTCCTCTAAAGCTTCTATCGCTTTCAGACGATCTGAAAAAGGATAAGTTGTCTGCCCTATAATTTGGCCATCCTCATGACCTTTTCCAGCAATGATTAATGTATCACCAACTTTCAAAAGCTCCACCGCGTAAGAAATAGCCTCTCCACGATCTGCTATCTCTATTGCTGTTGGCACCGCCTGTAAAATATCCTTGCGTATTTTTTCTGGCATTTCTGTGCGAGGATTATCATCCGTTACAATAACAATATCCGCTTTATCCGCCGCAATTTTTCCCATCAAAGGTCTTTTTCCTTGATCACGATCTCCTCCACAACCAAAAACAACGATCAAACGCCCTTGCGTAAAGGGACGAACAGAAAGCAAAACCTGCTCCAAAGCTTCTGGTTTATGGGCATAATCAATATAAACAGGCGCATTATTTTCTGTCTTTCCCACAAATTCCAACCGCCCAGGTGCCCCCTGCAAAGTTTCAAGCGCAGAAAAAACCTTACGAGGTGAAACACCAGTTGCAATTGCTAACCCCGCTGCCATAAGCGCATTGGCTACCTGAAAATCTCCAGCCAAAGGCAAATCAAATGTATAAATATTATTTTCCACACGACACTCAATACACTGTTTTGAGCGTTGATGTTCAACACGATTAATCGTGATAAATTGCCCCTTACGACCAATTGTCAAGACACGGCGGCGTGCTTGTGTAACAACATCAATAACCTTTTGTGAATAAACATCATCAGCAAAAATCAAAGCAGGAGAAGATACAGGCAAAAGTGTATCAAACAACCTCATTTTAGCCCGCAAATAATCCTCTACCCCCGTGTGATAATCCATGTGATCTCGCCCTAAATTAGTAAAGGCACCAGCCGTTAAACGGACTCCATCAAGTCGTCCTTGATCAAGCCCATGCGAAGAAGCTTCAAGAGCTGCATGAGTCACACCTTCATGAGAAATTTCATAAAGAAGACGGTGCAAGACGACCGGATCAGGTGTTGTGAGAGAACCATAAACATTCCGTTTAGGAGAAACAACACCAACCGTTCCTATACTCGCAGCACAAAATCCAGCATAAGTCCAAATTTGCCGAAGAAAAGAGACAACAGATGTTTTACCACTTGTACCAGTCACAGCAACGACCGTTTCAGGCTGAGAACCGTAAAAACGTGCAGCTGCCAACGCTAAACTATGACGAACATTAGAAACACGTAAAATGGGAACAGATAAATCCTCAAGAACAGCAGGACAGTCTGTAACGATTGCTCGTGCGCCACGCTTTATCGCATCATCTATATAGTGTCTTCCATCACTTTTTTTCCCCTGAACAGCGACAAAAACATAGCCCGGCAAAACTTGCCGAGAATCCACACTTATTCCTGTTATTTCTATTGAAGAAAGACTTTCATCTTCAACACATTCTGTAAAAACTGTTCCAAACAACATAACGATGCACCTTTGTATTTATTTTACTGTTGTTTAACGAAACTTGAATTGCTCTTTTTACTTAAAAGAAGCTCATATTCTTTTTTAAAATCGGGTTTTACACCAAGAAAACTAGCTGTGCGACGAACAATATTAGCAAGCATTGGTCCAGCATTCATTCCCGCTGTTGCTGAGCGCTGTCCCTCTGCAGGCTTTGGTTCATCAATAATTGTTAAAACAACATAAGCAGGATCTTCAATAGGAAAAGCAGCAAGAAAACTATTGAAATTTTTTGTTTTAGAATATTTTCCATTTTCAACTTTTTCAGCTGTTCCTGTCTTACCACCTACACGATAGCCTTCTACTTTTGCATTACGTCCAGAACCAATATCACTATTTAATTGATAAAGGTAACGCATATTTTGACTTGTTTTAGCCTGCAAAACCCGTTTTGCATGGTGCAGAGTTTGTTCTTTTGTCCGTTTTAAAAATGTCGGAGCAATTAACCAACCACCATTCATTAAAGCAGCAGCCCCGACAGCTGTTTGCAAGGGTGTTGTTGCCATACCATGCCCAAAAGAAATCGTCATAGAATGGATATCCTTCCAATGATGTGGTACAATAGGGTGGGCAACTTCAGGCAACTCTGTTGTGAGACGATCCAGTAATCCAAGTTTTTGCAAAAAACCACGATGTTTATCAATCCCTATCGCCAATGCCTCTTTAGCAGAACCAATATTAGAAGAATAAATAAAAACCTCCCATAACGTTAAGGGTCGATTTTTTCCATGAAAATCATGAATAGTATACCCACTACTTGTTTTTATTGGTTTTGAAGCATCAATAATACTGTTTAAATAAAAAATATTGGAATCAAGTGCCATGGCTGTCGTAAAACTTTTAATAATTGATCCCATTTCAAAAGCTCCTGCCGTCATCCGATTGAGACGATCACTTTTTAAAGCTTCGATAGGATTTCCAGGATCAAAATCTGGTAGTGATGCCAAAGCCAAAACTTCCCCCGTATGTATATTTAAAATAACAGCTCCTGCAGCAATTGCCTTATAACGCTTCATAGCCTGAATAAGTTCATCATGAACAATTGCCTGAACACGCACATCAATCGAAAGCTGAACTTGTTTTAATGATTCTTCCATGGCAAGACCAGCGGCACGCAAAGCACTCAACCCCGCATCATCAATATATTTTTCCATACCTGCAATGCCCTGATTATCAACATTCACCATACCGAGAATATGGGAAGTTACAGGTCCATCAGGATAAAAGCGACGAATTTCAGTCCGAAAACCAATTCCTGGTATACCAAGAGCCATAATTTGCGTCTTCTGCATTGGTGTTAACCCCCGCTGTATCCAAGAAAAACTAGATTTTCTTTTTAAGCGCTTATAGGTTTCCTGCCAATTAAGATCAGGCAAAACTGTTGAGAGCAATTCAATTGTTTCATCCACATCAATAATACGTCGTGGCTCAGCAAAAAGTGAATAAGTTTTAATATCTGTTGCCAATAAACGACCATTACGATCAACGATATCAGGCCGTGCCATCAATTGAAGAACTCCTGGCCCTTTTGCTTCTTCAATCTGTCCACCTTCCAACCCATAAGAAATAAGGCAAGCCCCCATGATGCCATATAAAATTAAAAAGCAGAACAACGAAAAAAGCAAACGTGGACGACTAGAATAGGGACGACGAACAGAAACATTATGATTATTCAACGAATTCTTTAAGCGCTTTTTCTTCTGTGAGAATAAAAAAGTCGATTTCATTACTGCGCGCCTTTTTGGACAACACTATTGATCTGAGAAGCCCGATTATTTGTCAAAATATTTTGATTATCTTCCAAGATATTTTGTTTAATCACTTCTTCAATTTGATCATGTACCCATACCGGAATGTCTTTAAACTCCACGATTTGACGCGGCTGTATAACCTCTAACCCAAGTTCTTTATGATAACGTTTCGCAAGTTTTTGCATGCGTGAAGGACTTATCATCACAGCCCACTCAGCATGAAGCAAACTTACCGTATTTTTTGCTGCAGCAATTTCATGCTCAAGATGAAGAACTTCGTTCATTCGTTTTTGAACATCATATTTTACCTTATAAGTAAGTCCTGCCATACAAATCATAATCAACACTAAAATCATATCAAATGTACGAAAAACTGTCATTTTTTGCTGCCTTCAAAACTGGCAATCTCTGCTAAACCAAATAATTTCATATCTGCTGCAAGAGCCTCTGCTTCAGTCCGTACACCAATACGCAACCTCGCAGAACGTGAACGAGGATTTTTCTGTAACTCCTCTTTAGTTGCCGTGATCCCACCTCTAAACAAAGGAAAAAATGTTGCTGGAGCAGCCTTTATTTCTGGCAGATAGCGTGATCTCATACATTCTCCAGAACGAGCCGAAAAAAATCTTTTGACCATACGATCTTCAAGAGAATGAAAACTGACAACCCCCAAACGGCCTCCAGCTTTTAAAACGCGTTCAGCAGCAAATAAACCACATGCCAATTCACCAATTTCATCATTAACATAGATACGAAGAGCCTGAAATACACGTGTTGCCGGATGAATACGATCTCCCGGTTTACGTCCTATCAACGTTTCGATAGCATCCGCCAAATCACCTGTACGCAAAAAAGGCTGCACAACACGACGCTTTTCAATCATCCGTGCAATTCGCCCCGCATAACGCTCTTCCCCTAATATCTTAAAAATACGCGCCAAATCCCTTGCTTTTAAATGATTGACAACATCGCTGGCTGTAAAACCAGTCTGAGCCATTCGCATATCCAATGGACCATCTTTTTGAAAAGAAAAACCTCTTTCTGCTTCATCAAGCTGCATTGAAGAGACACCAATATCCAAAATAACTGCATCCACCTTCTCTTCAACGACACGATCGAGCTGTGAAAACGCCATATGGACCAAAAGAAGGCGTGGAAAAAATTCTTCAACAAGCGATTGTCCTGCACTTATAGCATGAGGATCACGATCAAGAGCAATCACCTGTGCCCCTGCCTTTAACAAAGCGCGCGTGTAACCACCAGCACCAAAGGTGCCATCAATCACTTTTGCTCCAACCAATGGCATAAGCCCAGCCAAAACTGGCTGTAACAACACTGGAATATGGCGTTCAGCTCTTTGATCCTGCTTTATCAAAATAATCCGTCTTGAAGTTAGGCTGTCTTAAATCAACAGCTCTCTCATGGCAACTGATCTTAGAATAACCTGGCCTTCAACTTTCACATTAATCACAATGAACGAAAAAACTAAAGTTATCCCAAAACAGATCCTAACGCATTATACTTAAAGAAATGTTATAATTTTTTAAAACACTCTTTGCTCAAGTGTCCATTTCAAACACATAGACTCCATAAAAGACCATATATAATTGATCTTATAAAATATCGCGTATCATCATGAAATATCAGTCGGCCTATAAGCCGGGTTCTGTAGAGTAAAGCTTACACTTTACATGGCAACCATTCATCTGGGACGGATGTTACCATCCGCCTCGTGCAACCTACCCGAATGACTCGCCCGGAAATCGGCTGCAAATTAAATTTTGCACGTCATTTCTATTTGGTCTTGCTCCCGGTGGGGTTTACCTTGCCACATTCATTACTGAATGCGCGGTGGGCTCTTACTCCACCCTTTCACCCTTACCTATAAAAATAGGCGGTTTACTTTCTGTGGCACTTTCCCTAGGGTCACCCCTGCCGGGTGTTACCCGGCACCGTCTTTCCATGGAGCCCGGACTTTCCTCACCTGCCGTATTTCAGTATCAGACAAGCGCGGCTGCCCAGCCGACTGACATACTAATTTATAAAACATTTTCTGCTCCGTGAAAATAGCATCTTAAAATATTTTATGACAAACCTCTCTCAACAGATGTTTTTATTTTAATGAAGCCAGATAAGTCTTTACTTTTGCGCAATATTTCGCTGAAATAGAATTCATTTTTTTTGCAGCATGGCCTGCATTATATTTAAGGATTGTACCACATGTACTTCCACCACTGAGTTTATAGGCCCGTGCCAAATAACGCATACCATATTCAAGATTGGTCGCAGGATCATACAAATCCTGTACAGAACCACTAAAGCCCAACCCTCGTGCCGTAGAGGGTTTAATTTGCATTAAACCTATTTCGCCAGCAGCCCCCTTTATACCTGCCTTATAATTACTTTCAACTTTTACAACAGCATGTGCTAAATTAACGGGAACATTATATTTATTCGCAAGTTTCTGAATAAGAAACTCATAAGGACGATCAGGAATCTTAGAAGCAACAATCACTGAGGATTCTCCTGATTCCGCAACATTTAAGACACTATGAGTCCAACTTACATCAAATACAAAAAATACAGCACACGCTGTATTTAACAAGATTTTCAAAAATTGCATTTTCTTTCTCTTTACTCAAACATTCTCAAATTCTAGCTGCAAATAATTTGCAAACGTATTGTACAAAAAAAGAAAGCAAAAGAACGGCTTGAAAAAGGAAAGAGTAAGACAATTTCAAGATAAAATTCTGCAACAAAAGAAAATCTCTTTATGCACAAATTATAGATTTATCTATATCATAAAGTAAAAAAAATAAAGAGACTATAATTAATCTTATATCGTATTAAATAAAATGATATAATTTGTAAATTTCTGCTATCACTATTGTATCACTCAATTTTTATATTAAAAAAATAGCATCTTAAAGAGAGACAAGAACATCTTTTTACCGAAGATCCTCAATATCAAAAAAGTTTCACAAAAAATATAAACTGTTATCAACACTTCTCTCTGGTTAATAAACACCCACAGCACTCTTTATGTCCGATAAAACCCCAACAAATCATAAAACAAATCCCCGCTCCCATCATTGCGCATAAAAAATTCATAAATATACTAAAACCATCATACTCTTTATCAATTCAAAATATTGCAACAGACTTTTAGCTCTCAAGATGCCTCAAAGAAGCTTTTTACTTCTTTTTTTGAAAGAGCTTTTATCCACACAAGCCTCTCACTTGTAGTGCACAAGAAAGTGATTTTGATTTTTTCACCATGAATAAATTTAAAACGAGAGAATTTTGCAATTCTTAAGATTCTCACTTAATATGAAAATGACAAATTATCATTATAAAACAATATGCTAAAAAAGCTATATCCGTCTTTATCTCTACAACAAAGCTTAACAATTACTTTTGTCTGTTTTTTTGAAAAATGTTAGGAAACTCAATACCCCCAAAGCCTTTTAAATAAAAATAAACCCTCATCTTCATTCAAATATTTTTTCTTTGTCACAGACTACCATCTTATCAGCCTTGCACCTCATTTTCAGAAATCATACAAGTGGATAAATATCCTAAAATCCGTAGAACAAAGAAAGCTTAAATCCTTTAAAAAATTTTTATTTTCTCATATCAAATAAAAAAATAACCGGCATATAAAACACGGTTAACGTGTTTTTTTATAGTCAATACTGCTTTTGTCATTGTAGCGATTGATAATGCAATTAACTTGGACCAATACCCTTGATAGACTTTCTATCACTCCTGTAATGATTGCAACATTACCCTTATACTCCAATTGCTTACCTTTTGAGAGATAAATTTTGTTAATACCTTACAAATTAATTATCTCCTCGCACTTTTCAAGACTTCACGAAAAGCTCTTGCTCCTTAAAATAAAACCCAAAAGCGCGATTAAAAAAATAGCTAAAAATAAGCATTAGCAATGGAAGGACGAGAAATCGCTTTTGAAAGAGCCATAGCAACAGTTTCACCAGATTTGTGAGCCTGCTCACGACTCTGACCACTTTTAAAAGCAAGCGCAATTACATCACGACGCAGCTGCGCAATAAACACCTCTTGCTGTTGAGGACTCATCTTAGAAAGATGCTTGATAATATCTGGAAAAGATACAGACAATCTCTCTAACAACTCCTCCTCTGTTACATCAAGCTTCTGAGAAGAAAAAGAAGAGCGACCGGAAAAAAACTGATAAACAGCACTACTTTGAGAAGCAAAAAAGACAGCGCCAAAAATAAAAAATACAAATAAAATAAAAACAATACGACGCGAAAAAGATTCCATTATCTCTTACCTAAAGATCATAGAACACAAACATAGATTTCTTTTATGATTCTCCTTATAGCATTCAACGATGCTTCAATAAAGAAAAATCAAATTATTGAAAATGAATACGCTAACACTATCCGCCCAACAAAAACTGCCCCTCTATGTATTTAGGTAGTATAGGCGAAACAATAACAGATCTTACACTTCCCCCTAATAACACGCTACAACATCCCCCAAAACAATTATAAAAAGCCTGACTGAGGAAATCCTCAGTCAGGCCAGACAATCTAGGGGATCCACGCGGGGGGGGGGAGGAGGTTCCCCGATCGTCCTCTCACATCAACCACTAAGATAGCCGATGCAATATTCTTGCTATGGAACAAAATTCTTTAAACAACAAGAAATTCTTATCATCTTCTACGCAAAAAAACATAAAAGAGTTATAAATTGTTTAAAAATGTTTAAATTTAGGCAAAAAAAGTTTAAAATGACCCAATTTGAAGCAATTTTATTTCAAGAGGCATCAATTGGAATCTACGATCATTATAACTTTTAAATAGTTTCTTTCATAACTCTGATAATCATAATCAAAAAAAACCGTAATTTCTACGTATCCACCCTATAAAAATCAAACTATATAAAAGTAGAATCACTTTTCCAACAGCAATCACCACAAAAATAAAAATGTAGATTTTTAAAATCTTATCTATCTTCATAAAAAATTCTGTAAATGATTATTAAAATATTGTCGCATCTCTCATGTAACAATCAATGAAGAATTTAAACAGCTTAATTTTATGAAAAAATGAGAACTCTGAAGGTATTTGTTTCGAATCACGTCCTATAATCATTCCAAATAACGATAAACTATTTTACAATAACCAACAGGCTCTAACGCATTTTAACATAACAAACCGAGATCAATGCAGACCGTTTCTCTTAATCTCTATCATTTAAATGATCCCGTAAAATAATACACACAGTAGTTTCTATGCTCAAAAATTGTTATAGTCTGTTCTTCTAACGTAAATAATGCATTGATTTACAATCATAACTCATCATTTTACAACTTACATGAGAGATCTCAAGAACGTGAGATTCCCTTATTTTAAACCTTCGTCTATTGAATCAATGAATAGCCATACTACGGCACATCACAAACAAGAAAAAGCATATGGATAAAAAACATAAAACGATGATGCCCTATCAATTTTACGCTATACTAACGGGCTGCATCATAAAATGAGCAGTAAGCATAAAAAGAAAAAATCACTTTTGGCAAGAAAAATGGACTTATTTAATAACCTTCATACTTCTCATGATAAAGAGATACGAAACTTTAGTGTAATATCACGCTTTTCTTTTCTACTTTCAGCCACGGACTATCCATAGATTATCGTCAATCTTATTTTTATGAATATAATGAAAAACACATAGACAAACGTCATATATGAATGCTTGTAAGAAGAAATAAACGTAAAGTCAGATACGCTATTATAACCATTGTTGTACAAAATGTTTTTAAAATTCAGAATATCACTCCAATCCATTACTAATTTATGAGTAATTTTATGGCGTCATCTACCAAGCTTTTACGTTTTCTATTACTTGTAAATCAACACCTGCTCCTAACATGGCAATATGCTTGAGATAAAGACTAGAGCAAATGAGAACCATGTAAACAGTCCCAGCTTTTATATGCCCAATTAGAGTAAAAATATTTACGTCTGTTTGAGTAATCTTAAAAAAGCCATCATTTATTTTGAACGAAACATAAAAGCCCAAAGATAAAAACCTATTGCCATCTTTACCATCCCTTTCATTTGCCTTTACGACTTTCAAACACGCTCATAACGCTGTGTTTTAAATAATGAAAATCATGCATTGTCTTACCCTTTTACCCCTTCGTCTTTTTAGAGCATCTTTTTGCACCCCTCACTAAAAATTCCAAGGTACTTCTTATCTAAGCACCTGTTTAAAGAAACATCGTAAGATCTATTGGGTACCACCATTTTTGACATTTATGAAGGTATGAGCCATCACTATATTATATTGTGCGCTATTACATCATATCGCCGCCGCTCTCATATTTAGAAATATGTATTTCCTTTTACAAACGGTATTATTTAGATAAATATCTTCTCTTGTAACAAACAAACAGACTCTTTTGGATTCTGCAACAGGAAATTTGAAATGAAAAAATATTCCTATATTCGAGCCTCTCATTGAAATCTAAAAAATCAATATATTGGCTAATAAAACAAATATGATATCAAGACACCTTAAATAACGATCCTCATAGGCTTAACTCTATAGAAGATGCTTTCATTACACAGTACACAGCCACCAAGCCCCTGTAAAACACCAATACTCTCATATAAAAACATAATACAAATGTAAAAAACAATAGATTATCAATGATTGAATAAAGTTTTATCTCTACGCTATTCCTTAAGAAAAATCAGAGAATAAAGCAGGTCAACAAACGCGATTTATGCAAAATTGACTTGTTTATCTTTGATATCGTCAACTAATAAACGCGGATCACGAGCAAGCCAAAGCGTAACCATACCTTTCTCACTGTTTTCATTTTGTATAGGAGTAAGACAAACCGTTTGTTCTAGAACAAGTCTCGTATTTTTAAGCCATTGTTCTATTTGTAAAGCCGAAAATCCAAAACGCGTATGTGCTTGATCAGAATATGAAGACTCAATTTCATGATAACCAAAATCCACAATCAATAAACGTCCATGAGGACGCAAAACACTTGATATCTCATGAAGGAATATTTCAGGGTTTTCAAAAAAATGTAAAACCCAATGAAGAATAACTAAATCAAAAGTTGTATCTCCAACAGACAAGTGAAAAACATTGCTATCAAGCACGACTTGAACCCCATGCGTATAAAGATTAGAAAACAATTTTAAGATAGAGTCTTCACCTCTTCCAATATTCAGCATCGTCTGAAATGGTTTATCGCCAATGATTTCAAGTAAAGCGTTTTCTACACCATGATCTGCCATATAAGATGACCGTAATACATCCCGTTGCAACGCATTTTGTAAGAAATACTTCTTCCTCGTTTTTTGACGCTGCTTTTTAACATCCTTCAAACGTTCTAAATCATGCGCTAACAACACATCATTCTTTGGCAAAGCCGAAAGAACACCCATCACAATGTCTTCACCCCAAAAATCATGACAAAGCTTAAAATAAAGGCTATCCCCCTTCTGATAACGCTCAATCAATCGTGCTTCGTACAATAAACGTAAATATCGTGATATACATGCTTGCGACTGATCAAGAATAAAAATAAAATCAGGGATTGTTAAATCTTCATGATGTAAGAGCCTAAGAACACGTAAATGGCTTACTTCTGCGACCGCTTTCAGCAGCTCAACCATTGCATCTAAACTTGCACTTTTTTTCATAATTATCCCCTCAACATTCCTATAAACATTTGTTTATAGGAAAAAAATTCAAGTATACAACGCATATTCTCATCTATTTTGTGCTCTCTATTTTATCATACTATGAAAAAAATAGGCTAATGTAAAAAACGAACAGATCTTATCCATCTGCTTCTCATTATAATATTCATGATAAATCAATCCAAATCATTCTCTTACAGCTCATAAACAGAGAGGACATATAGATAAAAATATCTTTTATGCCCACCTCAAAACAAAAACTGTATACCATTGAGAAAAAATAAATAACATGATGATGCCAGCTTGCATTTTTATTAAGTAAAGATGGTAATGCTCAATGACCAGAGCATTTGTAGAAGTAGTGCTATACTCTTCATCTCCTCCTTTTCATTGCAATTTTACAAGAAATAACCGGTTATATATCATGATTAGAACAACCCTATTTAGGCTATAATTTCATAAAGTGTCTCTTACTCTTTTCAATGAATAAAAACTCCCACAGAGTACACACACTCTTTATTTATGAAATAACAAACGCAATAAAATACACTATTATTCCAACAAAGTTGAGATAAGATAAAAAATTCTAGCGTGTAAGAGGTTTATAATTTGCATGCTTAGGATTAAGAGATTCCGCCCCAAGACGACGAACTTTATCAGCCTCATATTCAGCAAAATTACCTTCAAACCATTCTACATGACCATCACCTTCAAAGGCTAAAATATGTGTTGCCAATCGATCAAGAAACATACGATCATGCGATATGATAACTGCACAACCAGCGAAATTTTCCAATGCATCTTCCAATGCACCCAATGTTTCAGTATCAAGATCATTTGTCGGTTCATCAAGAAGAAGCACATTCCCCCCCTCTTTTAGAAGTTTCGCCAAATGTACGCGATTGCGCTGCCCTCCTGATAAATTTGCCACCTTCTGCTGCTGATCTGCCCCCTTGAAATTAAAAGCCCCGCAATAAGCGCGGCTATTCATCTCATATTTGCCTAATTTAATAATGTCATTTCCACCAGAAATTTCCCCCCAAACAGTTTTATCCCCCACCAAGGAATCGCGACTCTGATCCACATAACTCATGTGAACTGTTTCACCGATACGTATCTGACCTGAATCGGGCTTTTCCTGTCCCGTCAACATTTTAAACAAGGTCGACTTTCCCATACCATTGGCCCCAATAACGCCGACAATGCCACCAGCAGGAAGTTTAAAAGAAAGAGAATCAATCAATACACGTTCACCATAAGCTTTAGAGAGATTATCAACCTCAATAACAACCTGTCCTAATCTTTCTCCAATAGGAATAATGATTTGCGCCTCTCCAGGACGGCGCTCACGTGCTGCTTGAACCAACTCATCATAAGCCTTAATCCGAGCTTTTGACTTTGCTTGTCGCCCTTTTGGACTAGAAGCGATCCATTCTTGCTCACGTGATAAAGCACGTTGACGCGCTGCCTCTTCACGGCCTTCCTGAGCCAAACGCTTGGCTTTAGCCCCCAAATAAGCAGAATAGTTCCCCTCATAAGGAATACCTCTACCGCGATCTAATTCTAAAATCCAACCCGTTACATTGTCGAGAAAATAACGATCATGGGTTATCAAAAGCACAGCCCCAGGATATTCACGTAGATGCCTCTCAAGCCAAGCCGTCGTTTCAGCATCTAAATGGTTTGTCGGTTCATCCAAAAGTAATAAATCAGGTTTTGACAAAAGCAATTTACAAAGTGCAACACGCCGCTTCTCACCACCCGAAAGTTTTGTTACATCCCCATCGGCTGGCGGACAGCCAAGAGCAGCCATAGCCATTTCCACTTGACTTTCTAAATCCCAAAGATTCTGACTGTCAATAATGTCCTGAAGCTGTGCACTTTCATCAGCCGTTTCCTCGCTATAATTCATCATCAATTCGTTATAACGCTCAAGAACTTCCTGTTTATCTGCAACACCTTCCATCACATTACCACGCACATCTTTGCTCGCATCAAGCAAAGGTTCTTGTGGTAGATAACCACAGCGAGCTCCTTCAGAAATCCATGCTTCTCCCGTATATTCCTTATCTAGCCCAGCCATAATACGTAAAATAGTTGACTTCCCTGCACCATTCGGCCCTAAAATACCGATCTTCGCATCTGGATAAAAAGACAAATGAATATTTTCTAGAACTTTTTTATTGCCGTAAGACTTGTTAAGCCCAGCCATATGATAGATAAATTGACGTGCCATAAATTTCTCTTTATATTATGCGATATTAAAGATTAGGATTTTGAAAAAACTGCTTTTGCTTTTTGAAACTGTACAGTAAATAGCACTTACGTCGTATCAAAAGCTTTCGCTCTATATTGGTACATTTTTTCTAATCTCACAAGCCCCAGTATGGTCCTGAATGCAAAAAAACATCCCCCTAAAGAGCAAAAAGCAAATCTTTTTAGCTGTACCTGAAACCTGTTATCAAACATTGCCTCTCTTTTCCATACCAGATATAACATTGTATTTTTATCGTATTAAACCGACTTATCAATGTAATATGGTACCACAAAGAAAAGCAATTCTCTATGCGCCTTCTTTTCTCGCTTTATGGGCTTTATATTACGCAGTAAAAAATCCTTCTCTTTTTTCATCGATTTTTTGCTACGGAAAGCAATGGACTTCACCCCTTGCCTTGATATGGCTTAAATTACGTTTACAAAACGACCGCCGCCTTATGGGATCTGACGTTCCAAGCCCAATGATCATGAAAGCTTTGCATCAACACGTAGCAACAAATGAATACAGTGCACTTCCCATTGGTACGTGGTTACAATTCGTAAAAAACTATAAAACCAATTGTAAAAACTTATCCATTCCCCTCTTTTGGCTTGATAATTATAAAAATAATATCAATATCCAGCATATCATTTCAAAACTTCAAGACGACATATAGCTTTTTAAAAATACGATAAAAGCTCATCTCGTATAGGAATATATTTATGGAAAAAAAAGCCTTAATCGTCATTGATGTTCAAAATGACTTCTTACTAGGTGGAGCACTTGCCGTACCACAAGGTGATGCTATTTTACCCGCCGTCAATAATCTCATAAATCATTTTGATCACATTATCTTAACCCAAGACTGGCATCCCAAAAACCATTGCAGCTTTGCTTCCTGCTATCCTGAAAAAAAGCCCTATGATACAGTCACTCTTGACTATGGTCCTCAAATACTTTGGCCTGATCATTGCATACGAGGAACACAAGGAGCAGAATTTCATCCATCTCTTAGAGTGGAAAAGGCACAACTTATCCTTAGAAAAGGCTATAATCAAAAAATGGATAGCTATTCTGCTTTTCTTGAAAATGATCAAAAAACACCAACAGGTTTACAAGTTTATCTTAAAGAACATGGTTTTACTAAGCTCATTATGTGTGGCTTAGCAACTGATTTTTGTGTCGGATTTTCTGCTCTTCACGCTATGCAATGCGGTTTTAAAGTCAGTGTTTCATTAAATGCCTGTGCTGGTATTGATGTAAACGGATCACTAAACACTATGCTTAAAACAATGAACGAAGCCGGTATAGAACTTTTAATGGTCTCTTAAAATATCCTTCTCTAATCTACCATTATAATACACTGATTTATAAAGGATAAATTATTTTGCACATATTTAAGTAAGAGTTCAGAATATCGTAAATTCTCTCATTTCAAACCTGTTTCAAAACCATTCTCTTACACGTTACAAAGAGAATCCAATGTATGAATAGAAATCATTCAAAAAAACAGCAAAAAGGCCTCTTATGAACCATTAATGCAAAAGCTTGTCATAATATTGAAAGCTGGTAAAAAGTATAGCATCAGCTTTCTGTCTTATATTTAGGTCAAAAAGTATCCTAGAGATTGTATATTATTCCCTTCATGGGTAGTATTATGCAATAAACTCAACTTAAAAAAACGCAAATAAGCAATAAAATAGTATTTTATTTTGCATAAAAGCCCTCTTTCTATTCAAAGATATGCGATAAACAAAAGTGTGAAAAAGGGAGAAATCTCCATTACTTAGATACAACATGTTTATCTAATTGACGATGCTTAAAACGAATCGAAGAATATAATGCCATTCCAATAATACAGACTCCCACAAGTCCTGTTAAAACTTCAGGAACCGATATAATCGTTTGCAGATACATAATCACTGCAAGAACTAGAATTGCATAAAAAGCACCATGCTCTAAATAACGATAATGCAATAATGTTCCTGATTCAACCAACATAATTGTCATAGAACGAACGTAAAATGCTCCGATACCAAGACCTATCGCAATAATAAAAAGGTTGTGTGAAAAGGCAAAAGCACCAACCACGCCATCGAAAGAAAAACTAGCATCAAGAACTTCTAAATAAAGAAACGCCCCTACTCCCCCGTGAGCTACTGTTGTTAAAGTCTTTTGAGGAGTATCCAAAAGATGACCGACAACTTCAACACCGATAAAGGTTAAAAGTCCATAAAGTGCTGCCAATAAAAAAGTTATTTTATTTTCTGCGTCAATCTGACCTGAAACCAATAAGATCAAAATCAAAACAATTGCAATATCAATTCCAACAAGCGCCCCAAACTTTTGAGCAGGTTTCTCTATAACATTAAGCCAATGCACTTCTTTTTCAGAATCAAAAAAATATTTTAAGCCAACCATCATAAGGAAAGTTCCTCCAAAAGCAGCAATCCCCATATGCGCATCGGTTAAAACTTCAGCATATCGATGTGGTTCCCATATCGCTAATTTGACTGCCGCAATTGGATTAATCCCAACAGCAACGACAACCACCAATAATGGAAAAACAATTCTCATCCCAAATACAGCTATCAAAATGCCCCACATAAGAAAACGACGACGCCACAATGGACTCATTCTACTAAGAACACGCGCATTGATAATAGAATTATCAAAAGATAAAGAAATTTCCAAAACTCCTAAAACAAAGCAAATAAAAAAATATTTAAGAAAACCAGTAATACTTTCCGTTTCAAACCAACCAATAACCCCTCCTAAAAAGACACCAATAATCGTGAAAAAAAAAGCAAACCCAAAATAGCGTAATAGGGCCATGATCATTCCTCAAAGTTTATTTTCTACTTCATCTAAGCACACCCAGTACCAATCCAAAGTTTGCATCTCTTTAAAGTTGCATCTATTAATGCAGAGGTGTATAGAATATATATGGTAAAGTTACATGAAAATTCTCTCAAAAAAAGCAAGAGACAAATGTAGCAACAAGGAATTTTGTTTTGAAGTGAATATCAATTGTCAATACAATAAGTGCAAGATTGCTTTCTAGCTACACAAATAAAAAAAACAACAAGAAATTAAAGCTATAATATTGACATTATATCATAGAATATTAATACATAGTGTGCTTTTATTATTTAATGATTTATACCATGATGATTTACCGAGGGAGATAATTCGTGGCACGTCCTGAAACTGAATCAAAAACCATATTTGGAAAACGTTTACGTTATGTACGTCTTGCTTTAGGCGATCCATCACGTGAAACCTTAGCTAAAAGTTTTAGCATGACAAAAAATTCCATTGCTTTTTATGAGCGTGGAGAGAGAGAACCCAATCTTAGTGTCTTACAAACATACCGCACGTTATATGGTGTCAATATTAATTGGCTTTTAACTGGACAAGGAAAAATGTTTGACACCGAATATACAAAAGGTGATTTTGACTGGAATTATTTTATTAAAAAAATCGAGGGGCTGGAAGAAACTCTTGCCGATAGTGATCGTAACGAAAAACTAAATCAAGAAAAAATCGACAGTTCTTATGAAAAATTGCAGCAATATTTGTCAAGACAAGGTTTATCAAATGGT
Organism: Bartonella sp. MM97QHHN; assembly: GCF_042194285.1. Classification (NCBI taxonomy): domain Bacteria; kingdom Pseudomonadati; phylum Pseudomonadota; class Alphaproteobacteria; order Hyphomicrobiales; family Bartonellaceae; genus Bartonella; species Bartonella sp. MM97QHHN. The sequence continues at coordinate 106,707 of NZ_JBHIMS010000031.1, forward strand.
TTTAACCCTAAAACTACAACCTCTCTTATCGATATGAAAGCTAAAATGGCCAATTCTTATACCCTTAGCTTATTCATTGATTTACTCATTCGAAGCGTATCCCAAAAAGAGGTTATAGCTAATCAATAAACGTCTATTTAAAAAGAAAAAACAAGAAATGATTAAACTCTACCAGTATGGAAAAAAGTATTTTTTACTTTATCCTTGCTGGTGAAATTTTATATAATTTATAAACTTTTTTCTGTAACGACAGAAAAATATTTGCGTTGTAAATGAAAGTATAGTGTCTTTAAATTAAAAAAAATAATTTTATAGTATAAAATTCTCATTCATATCTTATTGACAATAAATTTTTTCTTGTTAAAAGAATAATAGCTCTCATAGAAATTATTTTTTAAGGTCAGAAAATTTAAGGGGAATATATTGACGACTTCCTAGAGAGACATACATTAATGTTTACAAGCGGATTAGTTAAATATTTATCCTGAAAATTATCAGCTATTTTATGAGGTGGGAAGCATGTATTTTGAGGTGTTTCAAGGAGTTCACAATCAATGGTACTGGCGTTTAATCTCAGGAGATGCACAAAAAATTGCTTTTTCTAGTAAAGGTTATCCAACAAAACAAGATATCCTAATCAATATTGAGCAAATAAAAGAAATTACACATAAGGCTCTTATTAGAGAACTACAGTCCTAACGTTCTTTACCATTAAAACAAGCGTCTATTTTGTATAATGGTATGGTAGTCACTTTTGTGATAAATGAAAAGTGATTGATTTCCCCTCAATGAGAGGAAGTTCTGTATTATTTCTGACACTCACAAATAACAGTCATATTCTTACAGATTATATGTTTATTTTCAATCATACTCAAATCTCTATAGCCTTTATCAAAAAGAAAATCTTTTAAGTTTTGTATTTTTCATAAAAAATAAACGCACATGAAGAGAAGATAAATCATCAATGAGAAATATATTTACTCTACAAGATATTAATATCTTTTACGTTCATATTCCTCTTCTGTATCTGATAATCATAACTGACTTACCCATTTCATCTTCATAAAAAGCAAATATCTCTTTCTTTCTATTATCATGCAATTTTTTATACCTATTAGCTGAAACTATCGTAGCATTTATACCTTACATCTAAAAAGAACGTGCAAAATTGTTTCCAGTAATAATATAAAATTGCTGGATTGTATAGACGCGCTTTTTAATAACCAGCCTACCTATAAACTGGTTTATCATCATAAACTCTTATTTTATGATCAACGACGCTCTGTCTTATAAACTTAAATGTTGTCATAAAATCAGAGTAAACTTGAATATTCTCTTCCAATACAATCTCTCCATCAGCACCATAATTGGCTTCATTAAAGTTTATCTCTCTCGTCATTCCAATCTTCCTAACACATTTCCAAACCCTTTAATGCAAAATATGAATACAATCACTCTTTATCATCTTCAGATTTAAGCATTTTTTTATATTTCTTTTCATTTTTTTCATATTGCTTAATTTGTTTTTTCAGTTTTTCAATTGCTTGGTCACGTCTTTTAATCACCATACTTTGCTCTCTAATAGCCCTATCTCGTTCTTCAGTCATCTTCATAGAATCTCTTAAAAACTCATGCTTTATTCTTCTAGATTCCTCTTTTAAAATTTTCACTTGACTGCGATAATATAAAGAAAACCGAAATATAACCCCACTGCACAACAAAACAACAATCATTGCTCCCAATAAAATTTCGTTTACACTCATTTGGATCTCCCTTAATTGTCGCTCAAGTGATCATCTTGACCAATTTGTTTCATCCTCAATCAAAAAAAGAATGCAATAAATTGCATGTTCCAAGTGTGAACAGTCACTCTCGGCGTTCTTATTTTCTCCATTAAAGCATTGATAAATGACGCAAACAAATCTCTGAAAGCGGCTAAATCTACACTCACACCAATTATTTGCGACACGTTTATTGACACAAAATACAAAAAATAAGGAACGTCAAATAAAACTAACGACGCAATCCAATCATACAAGCCTTGCCCAAATCGTTCCTATCTTCCTTTTTTACGCCATGAGGAATGCGGCTATATATGAAAGTTTTTCATTATTACAAAAATCTTCAGTGTCACAAAGCACAGCATTTCTGTAAAATTTTTCCTTCCCACAAATCTTTACATCACCACAAACTAAAGCATCATTATAAACTCGAGCCTTTCTAAAATCACGAGTATCACCACAAAATTCAATACATTGAGCATTCAAAACTTGATCAAAAAAGACCGCATTAGCATAAACATATGCATCTCCACTCATATTCAAATAACGATAAAGTTCTTATTTTTCATAAACATGCGAACTCTTACGAACAACTAAACAACCATATGTTAATGCATTGTTATCAATAACAATATCATTATAAACACAGACTTCATTATAAACCGCAGCATCATAAAAACACATTCATCGCCATAAGGGCATTGATCGAATGTACAATTCTACCAAACAACCACCTTTGTGGATCAGATTACCTTCCTGTTTAATAAAATATCCAAGATCACTTTTTTGATATTTCCCATTTTTTTACGCATATATACGATATACCATCTGATAGTGATCTAATTTATTACAATAAAGAAGAAATCAGTATTCTTTGTCTATGCAATTTACATTTTTTCTACAGCCATTATCCTATCTCTTAAGGCTCTAAAGCTTCGTTATATTCACACACTACCTCAACGCAGAATTTTTTTTACAAATTCTGATGTTGGGGTATATCTTGATTTATAATGCTGCTACGTATACTATCATAGTGAAATCTCATAAACATACGAGTGTGTATCGCCCTTTCTGGTATACACATTTACTTTTTCACAACCGTGGAACTAAGCAACCATTTTTATTGATTCGAATCTGAAAGTGTATGGGGACATTTTGTTATTAGTTAAAAACAACTCTATATGCTTCCTTAGCGAAGAGCTACACATGGATATTTTCACGCTCCTTGTATCATATATTCTGGATTCGCAACGCAATATTAACGCTATAGCGTAAATATGTAAAGGTCTAAAAATGACAAAGACTGAAAAAGATTGGTTCCAACGCTTAGTTGAATTAATAAAAAGTGACGGACGAACAATGATTGAAATAAGCAGAGCTGCAGGCTGTGGACAAAATTACGTCCAACAAATGATAAATGGAGGCAAGAGGCCTTCTGTAGACAAACTCATGGCTATTTTGAATACACTGGGAAATGCTAGTGCCATATATGTAATAACTGGTTTCAACATCTCCGATGAAGACTTAAAACTCATAACTTTGATTTCGTCTGGAGATAAAAAGAAGATTGAAGCCTTAAATGTTCTGTTGAATGAGCAGAATCTGTAGAATCTGTAGAATTTTCTACTTTATCCAATATCGCTTGCTTTTGAGACGTCGATAAAGACTCCCATTTCACAATAATATCAGATAAAGTTGTTTCAAATTTTTTATCATTCTTCATAGTCATACTCCATGTAGTCACACTATATAACGCTAAAGCGTTTAAAATATATCTCATACCTTAGAAAAAAATATTTGCAATAGGCAGTATGGAAGCAATTGTGTACAAACTTATTTTACAAAATCAGATGAAGTTCTATTAGTCATGCACCATGGTGAAACAGAAAGCATCACACGATCCAGACCTTCTTATGAAAATTGGTATAATCTATCAAAAACGCGAATAATGTTACGCAGATCTTGCGATTCGGACCAATAAAAACTAATGTGAAAATATCCCTGAAGACACTCCTGAACTCTATATAAGAGAACACGAAAAAGCTTTTTGAAAAAAATACATCACAATTTATTCTACATAGCACCATCTATATTTTTTTAACAATATTGCAAAGCAAGAATATATCAATGTTATAGGAATAAATTCTTATAAACAGAGCCACATTACCTAAAACTCTGTAACACGTTTACAGGTAACCTCCCCTCTAAACGCCCCTTGTAAATACTAATATAAGTCTCTATCATAAGCAAAAATGATACTATTAAAAAATAAAACGAATCACCACGCACAATCTTTGTACGTAAATTTTATACAGATTTACAACAAGAGAGAAATTCCCTTATGCAAATTATGAAGAATTATATTTTCAAAGTATGACTTTGAAGAAAAAGTATACTTTTCCAAAAAAACACCCTCCCTGCCAATAATTTTTCATAAGAGAAAAAACTCATAATAAAGATAAAACTCTCTATACGATCAATACGAGAAAAATGTTAGCAATACAAAAAAGTGCTAGGGTTACCGCAATATTGCCAATTCCTTATGAGAGTAAAATCAAAAAAGACGTCTGTTCTTCAATAATAATTCGGATCACATGAAAACTCTATAATTTAAACTTTAAGCAAAAAATACACAAAAACAGAAAATGGCATTTTAATGAATTTTCTAATATCATAGAAAATATTTCTTACAGAATAATAAAATGCTTATTACAATAGAATCTGGATGATGCAAAGCGATAGAAATAATCACTCAATTGACTTTTCAAAGAACAATTAATAAAATTCTTTTCAAAGAACACGCCACCGTCACTATGAACAATATTTCTCAAAATATCAAATAGAATTCCTTTCTTGGAAAAAAAATATCAACAAATGTTATTATCATCGTTGCCCCATGATACATATGAATGCCCATAGATCACATTCTCTTATACACTAACCTTTCATCACGATGATGCTATTCGAACGTCTAAAAGACCTTAGCATCACTTAAGAAAAAAGCAAATTTACACTAAATGTTTTTTGAGCCATTTGTTCTGAACAGGTCCAATCTTTAAAATTGGTTTTATTGAGGTCTATTTATTTGCAGAACAAGTATAAATAAACTTATCCAATGAAGCTTTTAGCCTTCTATTTTATGAAGAACACCACACAGAAAAAGTACAAAACAGTATATGAATTAAGAAAGTAAATAGCGCCCCATATCAGTTAATCCAAATGCTAAAAGGTTGCAAATGAGAGAACTCCTTTGATGAGACTAAGAAAACATACCATCATATTAAAGCGACTGAGAGAAAAAACTGCAACAAACAACGACCAAAAGCTTCTAAAACAAACAGGAAAATAAATAAAAAACAAAAAAGGTAGAATCTCAAAACTTTTATATAAGCGATCCATTTTTCTATTGGACATTTCCCTATTGGTGGGCCCGGAGGGACTCGAACCCCCAACCAAGCGGTTATGAGCCGCTGGCTCTAACCAATTGAGCTACAGGCCCCACATAGGTTGTTTCTCTCTAAACTAAAATGCCCTATGATACAAGAGCTGACAAAGATTATAACCCATCTTTTTCTCTTTTCTATTGGTTTTTTTTTCAGTGCTCTAATTTCTTTACAAAAACTCTTAAAAATGAGAGAATAATTAACTGACAAATATAAAGGTATAGATATGATAGAAAAGAAAATTCAACCACTGAAGGGTTCTCTGGTTAAAACAGTTATATTAGCATTTACACTCTTAGCCACATCGTTGACTGTACGTGCTTATGCTGAAGAAAATAAAATGAAAAATGCAACGATTACAGTGACAGCAATCGGAGAAAGTCAAGCAGCACCGGATATGGCCATTATTAATCTAGCCGTTGTTACCTATGACAAAACTGCCCAAAAGGCATTAGCTTCCAATAATCAATCCATCAATGATATTATAAACGCTTTTAAAAACAATGGCATCCAAGAAAATGATTTGCAAACATCAGGCTTATCCATTTATCAGTCGACCTCTGATAAACACCACGAAAAAAAGAATAATGAAAAACTCTATCATGTTTCAAATTCTTTAACCGTGCGCATTCGTGATCTTACCAATGCTGGTAAAATCTTTGATCAAGCGATGACACTAGGTGTTAATTCAGTTAACGGCATTACTTTTACCAACGCAGATACAAAGCCATTTTATCAAGAAGCACGTAAAAAAGCCATTACTGAAGCCATTGAAAAAGCGCAAACGATAGCGCAAGCAGCCGATTTAAAATTAGGAAAAATTATTGAAATCAATGAAAAGGATGATTACTATCACCCAACACCACGGCTCATGAGTAGAGCAGCAGATGTAAGCTACGCAAATACAAATTTTGCAGGTGGTGAATTAAATTATAACGTGAGCGTCACTGTAGTCTTTGCGATCGATTAAGTCACAAACAAGTTGTATAAAAAATCATATTACTGGCCTTCACGTAGAAGACCAGTAATATGATAAAGATAATCTTCCTCAGATAATAATTCGTCTTCGTAAATCTCTATTTGTCCGCGTGCAGAAATATGCGCTGTATGTATCGTCTGACAATCCCCTGATACCAATGGATGCCACCAATGAAGATCTTTTCCCTCATAAATTAATCTATAAGCACAACTTTCTGGAAGCCAACGCGCTGTTTTAACTATCGTAATATCTAGCGATATACAATCTGGTACAATTGATTTACGATGAGCATAATCTCGACACCTGCAAGTTTGCCCATCTAAAAGACGACAAGCAATACTGGTTGCATAAAGGTCACCCGTATCATCGTCCTCAACTTTATGGAGACAACAACGGCCACAGCCATCACAAAGGCTCTCCCACTCAGAAATGGAAATCTCTTCTAATTTTTTTACTTTCCAAAAGGGAAGTTCTTCACTCATAAACTCAGACACACCTTTTTTAATTAAGACGATCTATAAAAAATGAAACGTTTAATTTCTATAATTTCATCTATTTCTGTCTCTTAAAAAGATTCAACTCAATGTATACTTTAAACCATGTTCTTAAAAGCTATCTGAATAAAAAGAGAATATTCAAAAATAGCGCATATAAATGAACATAACCTATTGAAACATCTCTTTGTAAACTTAACGAAGAATAAAATGCGTCACCTAAAATGATAGAAAAATTCCGCAAAGAATATACATTTTTCATCAAAAAGTCCGTATGTTGCAATATAAGTTTATTCCTAATAGATCTCATTTCTTAAAAACGAGCCGCGCTATACGCAAGGTAATGTTTTTATCGTTCATTTCTTGAAAGCCCCCTACTCTCTACTCCATAACCACCCTTTGCCCTATATCTATTCTTTTGAGACAGAGAAGTATAAAGCCCCAAAGCTAAGAAAAACATTAAACATCGTAAACTTTCTAGATTGTTCAAATTCTTCCTATGTTTTTCTCAAGAAAGTATCCAAGTACAACATGAAGCACCTCCCCCCTTCATTAAGAAGAAGGAGGAAGTTATTAAAATGCACACGAATTCCTTTATTTAAGAATCGAGAAAACTGCGCAATTTTCGTGAACGGCTAGGATGTTTCAATTTACGAAGTGCCTTTGCTTCAATCTGACGAATACGCTCTCTTGTAACTGAAAATTGTTGTCCTACTTCTTCCAACGTGTGATCTGTATTCATCCCTATTCCAAAACGCATCCGCAAAACACGTTCTTCTCGCGGTGTTAATGAAGCAAGAACGCGTGTTGTCGTATCTCGCAGATTAGCTTGGATAGCAGCATCAATTGGTAATAACGCATTCCTATCCTCAATAAAATCACCCAAATGGGAATCATCTTCATCACCAACAGGCGTTTCGAGAGAAATAGGTTCTTTTGCAATTTTAAGAACTTTTCGTACTTTTTCTAACGGCATAGAAAGCTTGCTAGATAATTCTTCTGGTGTTGGTTCTCGTCCAATTTCATGGAGAATCTGACGCGAGGTACGAACAATTTTATTAATTGTTTCAATCATATGAACAGGAATACGAATTGTACGTGCCTGATCAGCAATTGAACGTGTAATAGCTTGACGAATCCACCATGTTGCATAAGTTGAAAATTTGTAGCCGCGCCGATATTCAAACTTATCCACAGCCTTCATCAAACCGATATTGCCCTCTTGAATAAGATCAAGAAACTGCAAACCACGATTGGTGTATTTTTTTGCAATTGAAATGACAAGACGCAAATTAGATTCTACCATCTCTTTTTTTGCAATTGTTGATTCGCGTTCACCTTTCTGCACCTGCATAACAATCCGACGAAATTCACCAATCGAAATAGCCGTTTCTTGCGCAAGATTTTGTATCTCACTTCGCAGTTTTTGGATTTCTTTTGCTTCACGCACCGAAAACTCTTTCCAACCAGGTGTAGGCAAAGCAGCAATATAATTCATCCAATCTGCGTCCAATTCACGCCCTTGGTATTCTTTTAAAAAGTCCTCATGGCCAATGCCATAGCTATTGGCAATCCGTTTCAGCTTACCTTCATTATGAATCAATCTCTTATTGATGTCATAAAGCTGTTCAACCAAAGCTTCGATACGATTTTGGTTTAAAGAAAGAGATTTTACTGCTTGAATCAACTCACCCTTTAATTGAATATATTTCTTCTTCTGAGAAGATGTAAGGGCCCCCTCTTTACGCTCTGCCAAACTGCTTTCAACATGCTGATCTTGTAATTTTCGTAATTTTACATAGGTTTGAGCAATAAAATCCAATGTTTCCATAACTTGAGGACAAAGTTCATTTTCCATTGCAGCAAGCGATAAGTTAACATCGTCCTCGTCCTCTTCATCATCGTCTTCAATGTTTCTCTCTCCTGCGCTCTCCCCCATATTACGTATACCAGAAGACATTTTTTCTTCTACGGTCTTATCAACTTCACTTCGCTCAATAACAGGAGCCTGCTTTGCTTCTGGACCAGCATAAGTCGTTTCAAGATCAATAATTTCACGAAGAAGAATACGCTGCTCTTTTAACTCGTCACGCCAGATAATAAGAGCCTGAAAAGTCAAAGGACTCTCACAAAGTCCTGCAATCATTGTCTCACGCCCTGCTTCAATACGCTTAGCAATGGCAATTTCGCCTTCCCGCGAAAGAAGCTCAACAGCTCCCATCTCACGCAAATACATACGCACCGGATCATCCGTACGATCTGTTACTTCGCGTTTATTCGTTGTCGTTGCAATTGCGTGGCTAGAGGCTTCTACTAAATCACCCCCCTCTACCGTAACTTCTTCTTCATAATTTTCAGACTCAACTTCATCCTCATCATCCACAACATTAACCCCCATCTCAGAGAACATCGCCAAGATATCTTCAATTTGTTCGGATGTAACCTCGTCAGAAGGAAGAACTGCATTGAGTTCATCCATTGTTACGTAACCATTTTTTTTGGCAAGTTTAATCATTTTCTTGATGGCATCATCAGAAAAATCAAGAAGAGGACTATCCAAACTCGCTTGGTTTGTTACTTCTGCATTATCTTTCTGTTTAACCTTTGTTGCCATACCATAACTCCACTCGATCACTTCACAGTTTCCATGTGACCAGTTTTTTTGTTCTCACTAAAATCTACCAATAGTTACTCATATATACTTCCTGTTAAGAGATTACCATTGGAAAGAATACATTTTGTATACGCCCTGACATCCAGACAAACTTGACATCCAGACAAAAACGCGGGAAAACTCCAGAAGTTTCCCCGACACCTCTCAGCCCTTCTGAGATAATCTCTGCACCCTATCGTAAGAACCAATTTCCCGCTTTTCCTAAAATTTACCCGCTTTTCCTAAAATTTACCCGCTTTTCCTAAAATTTAATTGTCATCTTTATAAAAATGTCACTCCACATAAACTTCCTCATCTAAAATTTAAGTGACTGATTCGCATTAAAAAAGCGAATCATTTTATCGTATCTTGTGTATTCCCGTCTATTTTTTCATCCAACCAACTTCCAAATCCTTCAATTAACGCTTCTGTTGCCTGCATCTGCTCCAGCTCATTTTTTACCTCACGAAGCAGATCAAAAACCTCACTCTTAGGATTTTCTACAAGTTGCTCTTCAATATCCTGTAACCTCTTATGTAGGTGGTGTTCTTGAAGATGCAAGTAGACAGCTTGTTTTAATATAGCACGCGCATCTTCTATAGGGGCTCCACCAGGAATAATACGCATACCAATATTTTGCACAAGATGTTTCATACGCTCTAACAGAGCCTTTTGCCCTCTTTTTTCTAAGAACGCAACCATCGTCTCTTTATCATGAAGCTGTTGGTCCCCAAGAATTTCCAACATAGCTTGATGAAAAATTATCAATTGAGTATTTTTTAATTCTAATTCAGAAAGAATTTCAAAATTTTCATACCACAACTCAGGATAGTAAGCTAAAGTGAGTAAAATCACTGCTTCACGCAAAGGGATAGATTGCGAAGAATTTCGTACTATTTCAGAATTTGCTAACAGAGAAAAGGTTTGATCTTTAAAGGTCCTATTTGGTGAAGATTGACCATATCGCCCTTCCCCCTTTTGTTTTGAAAAAGAGGAACGAAAAAAATCAAAAAGGCGTTTTTTTACATCTTGCAAATAATAACGACGGACATCTTCATCCTTAATCGTAAAAATTTGTTGTTTTAGTTGTTTTTCTAGCGCTGCTCGTGCCTCTGGAATTTCAAAATGCTTTCCATAGGTAGCACGCCACCATAAAAGCTCACTCAAAGGAATAGCTTTTTGCAAAAAAGAAGAAAAAAGCTGTGCTCCACCAGCACAAACAATTTCATCAGGATCTTTCCCTTGTGGCAATAAAACAAAGCGTACACAAACCCCAGCCTTTAAAAGAGGCAACACACGATCAGCAACACGAAAGGCAGCTTTTAAACCAGCATCATCACCATCAAAACACAAAATAGGTTCCTTCCCCATCTGCCATAAAAGCTCAATTTGCGCTTCCGTTAATGCTGTCCCTAAGGGTGCTACAACTCCTTCAAAACCAGCTTTAGTCAATGCAATGACATCCATATACCCCTCAACAACAAGGAGTGAATGAATTTTTTCATCGCCAACAAAGCGACTATTTTTGCGAGCTGCTGCCGCGTTATAAAGTATATTTCCTTTATGAAACAGCACTGTTTCAGGGCTATTGAGATATTTTGCTTGTGTCTCTTTCTCTAATGCACGCCCTCCGAAAGCCACCACACGTCCGCGCAAATCTTCGATAGGAAACATAATGCGATTTCTAAATCGGTCATAAGAATCCGCGCTCTCCTCATGCACTGAGAGAAGCCCACATTCTTCCATTTGCTTTATTGAAATGCCCCGTGCACTCAAAGCTTCTTTCAAAGCTGTACGCCTTACCGGTGCAAAACCAATGCGGAAACGCTCTACAAGCTCTGGTGTAACACCACGTGCATCCAGATAACGACGTGCTTGCATACCTCCTTTATCGCGTAAATTATATTGAAAAAAATCTGTGGCAATTTTCATCACATCATAAAGGTCAGCTTTTTCCAGTTGACGTTTATGACTTTGTGAATCCAAAATAGGGAGTTTCATTCCCGCAAAATCAGCCAAACGCTCTACACTTTCTGAAAAGTGCAGTCCATCAAGCTCACACAAAAAGGTAAAAATATCTCCACTTACACCACAACCAAAACAATAATAGCGCCCTTTATGATCATCACAATGAAAACTTGGCGTTTTTTCACCATGAAATGGACAACAACACCAAAAGTCTCCCCGTGAAGGCTTACTTTTTCGAGGATCAAAATCCACCCGTTGACCAATCACTGTTGAAATTGGGAGTCTCGTACGCAGTTCATTAAGGAAATCGGGCGGAAAACGCATTATCTCTCACAGAGTTTGAAAATTCTTTTTTGCATATTTAACGACTTTAGAGCATAATTCCAATACTTCCTCTTAAGCAGTTGTAAAATTTTAACCCCTCAACTGCATATATTTTTAGAAATGGAGAATAAAAAGTGATCGAATTTATTGCTCAATATCCGTGGTTAGAGGCTATTTCTTGGCTTGTTATTCTTACTATAGCTGCCCTTTTAGTGAACTTTCTAGGACGAAAATTACTTATTCACGGAGCAAAAAAACTCTCTTCTTTTCTCCCCAAAAATACAACGATCGATATTAATAATGCTATTCAATACATAGCGGATATCATTTCAGCTTTTATTCTTTCAATTGGTGTTAATTTTATCTCAACATTGCCCGATGCATTTAGCACTGTCATTGGTAATGTTGCCAACGCCTTCATTATCTTCTTTGTCGTCCTGACAATTTCTTCCTGTCTCAATGTCATTAACATCCTTTACGAACAACGACCAACAGCACGACTAAAACCAATAAAAGGTTATATTCAAATTGCTAAAATTGCACTTTTTGCTGTGGCAACAATTTTAATGGTCGCTACATTGATTGACCGCTCCCCTCTTATTCTCTTCTCCGGTCTTGGTGCAATGGCCGCGGTTCTCATGTTAATTTTTCAAGATACGCTTCTTTCTCTCGTTGCCGGTATTCAAATTTCATCCACTGATATGGTTCGTGTTGGGGATTGGATTGAAATCCCCAATCTCGGTGCCGATGGTGATGTTATTGAAATTGCCTTGCATACTGTTAAAGTTCAAAATTTCGACAACACCATCACCTCAGTTCCTATCCGCAAACTTGTGACCGACCCTTTTAAAAATTGGCGTGGAATGCAAGAATCGGGTGGAAGACGCATCAAACGCTCTCTTTTTATTGATCAATCAAGTATCCATTTTCTCACAAAAGAAGAACAAAAATATCTTTCCCGATTTAATTTATTAGAAAATTATTTCACGCAAAAAGTAGCAGAAATTGATCAATGGAATGCTCAATTAGATAAAAATCATGATATCTTAGCCAATACGCGCCGTTTAACCAACATTGGAACTTTTCGTGCTTATGTTTTTGCTTATCTACAACAGCATCTAAACATCAACCCTAATATGACCTATATGGCACGACAATTACCTCCTACAGAAAATGGTTTACCCTTAGAAATCTATTGCTTTACGAACACCACCGTTTGGATCGACTATGAACAAATTCAAGGCGATATCTTTGATCACCTCTATTCCATTCTACCCTGTTTCGGTCTAAAAGTTTTTCAAAATCCAAGCGGTTATGATTTTAATCAAGTATTAAAAGCAAAAGTGAAATAAAAACAATAAACTTCAATTTATTAATTTGAGGCAACCACATTCACAACAACAAAGAAAGAATAAAGTATCATGAATGGTTCATTGGTACTCCTTCATCTTGCCGGCGCTATTTCTTTACTTCTCTGGGCCACACGCATGGTGCGCACAGGAGTTGAACGCGCCTATGGTGACAGACTTAAATATAAAATGTGCCACGTCGTTTCAAAACCATTGTTTGCCGTAAGTTTTGGGCTTTTTACAGCAATGATTTTACAAAGCTCTACAGCAATAACACTCCTCGTTGGCTCTTTCGTTGAATCTGGTTTTGTCTCTGGGGTAGCAGGACTTATGGCTGTACGTGGAGGAGAATTAGGATCAGCAATCGTTGTAAAAATTCTCACCTATGACCTCACTCTTGTTGTACCCTTGTGTCTTTTAATTGGCACTTGTATCTTCATGACAACAGAAAAACGTGAATGGCGTCAAATAGGACGTATTGTCATCGGTATTGGTCTTTTGATTTTATCTTTAGAGATGATAAGTACCGCGACAGAACCTTTACGTGAAAGCGAAATTTTGCCTAGCATCATTCGTTATCTTTCAACCGATCCTATTTCCACTTTTTTGTTGGCTGCTGGCTTAACCTACCTCTTACATTCGTCCATTGCAGGAATCATTTTGCTGGTCAATTTTGCCAACTACGATCTTATCCATACGCAACTCTGTGTTGTCATGGTTCTTGGTGTCAACTTTGGCTCTTCTCTTATAGCACCACTTTTAACGCGCAACGCCTCTCCTAATACCCGCCTCGTTCCCTTAGGAAATTTACTCATGCGTGGGGCAGGGTCAATCCTTATACTTATCTTATTTCTCTCCTTTCACCCTCCCATCACATGGCTTGGCAATAACGCCCCTACTCAAGTGATCAACGCCCATATCATTTTTAATGTTTTCATTCTCCTTGCTGGAATACCGCTTTCAAAATGGGTTTTAAAATTAACCACTCAGATCGTGAATATAAGTGCAAAAAAAATGCAAGCCGACAAAAGGCTCAATTTATCTGATCAAACAGCTCTTGATGACAGTGTTCTTGATCGCCCAACTCTCGCCCTCTCGAATGTCATGCGTGAAGTCATTCATATTTGTGATCTTGTAGACATCATGCTAGAAAAAATTATGGGACTTTATGAAAAGCCTGATCCCAATATTATTCGTGAACTCAACCAACTCAACACCATATTGGACAAAAAACATATCGCCATCAAACTTTATCTGGCCCGATTAGCGGGACAAAAATTATCTGACGAAGAAGCTCTTCAAACGCAAGAACTTCTAGGCGCCTGTATAAAATTAGACCAAGCAGGCGATATCATTATTCATAATATGTTGATGCTGGTTAAAAAGAAACAACAAAAAGGTTTACAGTTCAGCAGCGAGGGCTGGAGTGACCTCCTTCGTTTCCACGCCATTGTACTAGCCAACGCGCATATAGCATTTAACGTTCTCGTCTCACGTGATACACACACTGCACACCTATTGGTACAAAAAAAAGATCAACTACGAAACTTAGAAAAAGAGATGAGTTTAAAACATTTTAAACGTCTGCGTGAAGGGGATCTCAAAAATGTAGAATCATCCAGTCTTCATCTCGACACTGTGCGCGACCTCAAACAAATCAACTCTCTTTTGACCTCAATGATCTACCCCATTTTAGAAGAACAGGGACTTCTTCAAAGTTCTCGTCTACGCAACCCTGCTGAAGAACAAGCAGAAAAAACTTAAACTTTTCAAATAACTTGAATAAAACACACATCACATCGATTATTCAATTTTGAATATGGTCAAGATATTGATTTAATCAAAATATCTTATTATTCGACAATTTAAATGAGCTTTCTTCATCGTAAGTTTCTTTCATTTAAAATCTATTCATGATGAATTGCTCAAAGTCATTTGCTTGCACATTACAAACAAAGCAGCATGTAGAATAGAACTCTTGAAGAAAGACGTAAAAATGCCTAACCATATCAAAGCCAAAACTGTTAAACACATAAAGAATAGGTCAAGAGTATGATAGTTCTAACTTAAACCCGCCTTGTAAAAAGGGAACCGCTTCACAGTAGCAGCGAAACAGAAATACTCTATAAGGAATACAAAACCCCACAAAAATGCAACGTTTATATCAAGATTGGTAGAGGTTCAACCTATACAGCCATGCTATAACGTGTCAACGAAACAGTTTTCATTTCAAACATCATTGATATCAATTGGCAAGCTCCAAACTTTTAAATATCCATTTTACTTATTACTTTAATCACAATTGTTTTTTTAATTTAAGAGAGAGCTTAAAAAGCTTATAAATACACTTTATGAGTTCTTAGAACATTTCTACTAATATTTTCTTCTTTTATTCAATATTTATCAATTAATTTATTTATTTATAAATTAAAATGTATTATATAATTTATACTTATTAAGTATTATATATAATATAAATGTGAGTATTATTTTAATATAAAGGAAATTAACAAGTAAAATCTCTAACAGAAATATCCTTTCCACTGGGTAAAAAAGGAATAAACCTTGATTTTTACAAAGTTTACTCTAGTTACAATTTAAATTCAGGCAAAGGAGGGTATCATGGAAAATGCAAACATCGGCTGGATTGCAGCTATTATTATCGGCGGGATTGCCGGTTGGGCTGCACAGTATATTATGAAAAGCCAAACAGGAATATTGTTAAATATTATCTTAGGGATTATTGGCGCTGCGCTAGCAAGCTTTCTTTTTAGTCTTTTAGGTGTAAGTTTTGCTGGTTGGCTTGGCTATCTTATTTCAGGTTTTATAGGAGCCTGTATTCTTATATGGATAGGACAAAAAATTCGATCATAGAGTATTTATTTTTTACACCTTTTGGGATTCAATACAAAACTAGGAAACAACTAGCAGAGTTTGAAATATTCCCCTGTAACTTGTTGTTACCAATTTTGATATGATGGTGAGATGCTTAAGCTGCGATTTTAGGCATACACCATCACCGTATTATAAAACCAAATGCAGTAAAGAACTTTATAACGCACCATTTCATACCTATATAAACTTACGCATAGCAGGAGAGATATGTTGCGTTACTTTAACAAAATACGAATTATTTTTGTACCACGTGCGCAAATCCAGCTTATCTCACTGTAATAACAACCCATAAGGTTACAAAAATCACTAACGATGATTAAAGATTTTACCGTATAATGCTTAACACCTATACACTCTATCAACAATACCCTTTTTACCGAAAAACTCGAAGCGCTTTTTTACATTCTTAAGAAATAAGAAAGAGAAGGTAAGCACAAAATGATAAATAATTTTTCTCTAATATGTGAAATAAAATAGTATATAAAATAAATATGAAATAATATTAATGCAAACTTTATTATAAAATTACTAAATACCCTGTAATATAAAGTAATACTTCACAATTTTAATAATATAATATATTTAAACGTTTTAAAAAGTATATTCATTAATATAAACTTCTTGATTATAAAGAATACGATCTCCTTTACATCTCAATTCAAAAGTTTTGAATATCTCTTCACTTTCTAAAGTATAAAATAAAGTTTTGTTCCTCTTAAAACTTCCTCTTTATATCATCTTGCATAGATGAATTTTTAGCTCTTCTTTATATGCGTTACAAACGAATTTTAAAGTACGAAACATTTTTCCCATTGCTCTCATGCGATAAAGAAATTTCCGTAACGCATTGTGAAAGCGCCTTGAACAAAACATAATACTTTATTTTGCTTTTTTAAATGAAAATAATCCTATAATATATACTTCCTGCATATCTTCTTTTAAAGACCTTTGCTTTCGATTTTCCCTTTGATATCTTCCTGTTAAAATCTTGCTGCTTTTATACTCCTTGTATTACAATAGAGCTATCTATTTAACCCAACATAACATATGGAATAAGACTTTAGCTGTGGAGTAAAACGATGTCTGATCTTGAAGATTCCATCTTACCACCTCTAAAGTGGTTTTCTGATCAAAGTCCTCCAATACCAGAAAACGTTCGCGATTGGCTCATGGAATCGGGCTCAATGACGCTTCGATTAAAGAAATATTGTACCTGCCTCCAAGTTCAACCACAACGCGAATGTTTTATTACGCGAGATAAATTAACAGAAGAAGCAGAGCATCTCCCCGAAAGTGCGCGTTATTGGCTACGTGAAGTCATATTAATGGGAGATAATAAACCTTGGCTCCTTGGACGCACTGTAATTCCACAAGAAACCCTCCTACACAATCAAGCCTTAATGCATTTGGGAACTGTACCTCTAGGACATTATTTATTTAACAATGACAAATTAACCCGCGATTACATTCATATTGGTCAACAAGGTGCACTATGGGCACGCCGTTCCCGTTTGTGGTTAACGGGTAAGCCATTATTGCTAACTGAACTATTTTTAACAGATTCACCACTGTATCCCCACAAATAGAGGTTACTCATTTTATTCTGCATAATTTATAGATTTTATATAGCTTATAAGGGATTTAATCAGAGAAAAGAATTTCAAAATTATCTCAAGAACACATTACAAACAGAGACTTCTTTTCAAAAGATCTTTTTATTTCATAAACTCAACTTAAAAATCTCTTCCCTAGAAAAAACGTTTTAAAGTTTTGATTTTCTTATCATTAAAACCAGCACTTGAATTAAAAAGATACACACCATATTGATAAAACCATCTATATTTAAATTTCTTGCTGAATAATCACCACTCTAAAATACGGAAACTTTTTATCAAAAAAATACTTTGAAACAGCAAAAAAGACAATAATACACTCCCCAAAATTGGAAATCTGTATCAATTACCTTAATCATCCTATTTTAAAATTTTTAACAGTGCTGACAATAGATCTTTTTAAAAAAGTAAAAACTCTATAATACTTTTGTTTTTTAATGGTCTAACAGCTTTGAAAAACAGAAAATATAATACATAAAAGATGTTTCATTGCTCTATGAGAGCCCAAAAAGTTTCGTTGATATCAAAAAGTTATTTTTTTTATAATAGTATGTGTGTACAAATAAATGAAATTTATCAACATTCTACTGACTTACAAAGGCGACGCACAATAAAAAATATTTTCCAATCCCCTTGAATTAACAAGATCTATTGCAATTTCTTACGAAGACTATTGCACACTTTAGAAAAATTCATTTGCCCCGCATACCGTTCCTTAAGCCATGCCATCACCTTACCGATATCGCGTAATTTTTCAGCCTTTGTTTGTGCCAAAGCTTCACAAAGAACCTGTTCTACTTCCATCTCCTTAAGTTGATAGGGAAGAAATTCACGAATAACTTCTATTTCTGCTTGTCCTCTCTCTGCCAATTCCAAACAACCAGACTCTTTATAGGCTCGCATCAATTCTTCACGCTGTTGAAGCATTTTAGTGAAAACAGACTGTATCTGCTGATCATCCACTTCTAGCTTCCCCTCATCATAATAAAGAATATCACGATCCCTAACTGCAGCATTCATTAAACGAAGTGTAGCAAGACGCGCACTATCTTGCGCTTTCAAAGCAGCCCTAAGAGCCCCATCAATCTGGTTACGCAACATAAATTTATCCAATTTTGTTCAAGAAGAAGATGCCTTTTAACCAATCTTTATCCATCTTGCAATGGAGGATAAAAAAAATAATTAAGGACTCGATCTTCGAAAAGCTAAAACAAGACTTTACCTCTTCATGGAATGTACTTATACTGCCTAATTCAAGCAAAACGTTACCAGAATAATATACACAGCATCTGCTAAAGGTATGATTTTTGTGTAAAGTTGATCATTATACCTTTCAGAGAATAAATTGTGGATACATACTATGATACAAGCGACTTCACCCAGCCACCCTTGGAGTATCAAAAAACCTACAGCCCTCTTAGTCTTAGCAGATGGAACCGTTATTGAAGGCAAAGGAGCAGGTGCTACAGGTATCGCTGAAGCTGAAGTGTGTTTTAACACCGCCATCACAGGCTATGAAGAAATCCTCACAGACCCGTCATACACACAACAAATCGTTAATTTTACTTTTCCTCATATAGGAAATGTAGGGGCAAATAGCGAAGATATTGAAGATCTCTCTCCTCTCAATTGTCATGGTGCTGTTGGCGCTATTTTCAAGGCAGATATTACAAATCCTTCAAATTATCGTGCCAATGAAAATCTTCATCAATGGCTTAAAATGCGTAAAATTATTGCACTTTGTGGTATTGATACACGTGCACTCACAATTCTTATTCGTGAAAAAGGTGCACAAAATGCTGTCATTGCACATGATGCTAATGGAAATTTTGATATTCCTTCTTTAAAGAAACGTGCGCAAAAATGGCACGGTCTCGTCAATCTTGACCTTACGAAAGATGTGACATCTCAATCTTCAATGCAATGGGATGAAAAACCATGGAGTTGGAATAAAGGATACGGTACAAACAATGTGCACAATCTTCATATCATTGCAATTGACTACGGTATTAAACGTAATATTCTTCGCCTTATGGCAACACAAAAAGCCCGCATTACTGTTGTGCCTGCCCACACAACTGCAAAAGAAATTCTGGCAATGAACCCTGATGGCGTTTTTCTTTCTAATGGACCAGGAGACCCCGCAGCTACGGCTCAATATGCCATTCCAACAATCAAAACATTAATTGATCATAATTTACCAATTTTTGGAATATGTCTTGGTCATCAACTTCTCGCTCTTACGGTTGGTGCAATGACCGTGAAAATGCACCAAGGACATCATGGTGCCAACCACCCAGTTAAAGACCTTAACACTGGAAAAGTTGAGATTGTATCGATGAATCACGGTTTTGCCGTAGATTCTTCCTCTTTACCACAACATGTTCAAGAAACACATATTTCTCTCTTTGATGGCTCAAACTGTGGTATTCGAATCATTGGAAAACCTGTTTTTTCTGTTCAATATCACCCTGAAGCTTCTCCGGGACCACAAGATAGCCACTACCTCTTTCAGCATTTTAGTGATCTCATTATGAATTATAAAAAAATATCTTAAAATAAAAAGCCTCACCTTTTAACTTCTCTCCTTTAAATTATATCATTTTCCTACGCACAATTATATTATTTTTATACCTACAACTTATTGAATAAATATTCTTATTGATCATTCTAAAACTAAAAAGAGCGCACTGAATAACTTAAATTTTTCTCCCTCCTCTTCTCTTAAGGTCGTATCCATCAAAATCATTGGCTTCTCCCCCCAAGCAAGGTAAGTGTATCGATAAAAACTATTTTTAAAAAGAGTAAAGTGTCTAAACTTCAAATAAGCATTTGATTCACAATACAATTTTAAGCATTCTATTGTGCATGAGAAGCATAACTCCTCCTAAAGAATAAAAAAAATTAAAGTGTGAGACAATGCAACAAATCTCTACTTTTTAAAAGATATTGCCGTAGATGGTTTTGAAAACTGTAAAGCCGAATAAAAAAGTAATAGCAAAACAGAAAACATCTTTTCAATTTTACAACTTTATATTCTTCCAAAATGAGGTTTTCTTTCGATTCCAGAAGTGATGCCAACAAATATAAGCAATATTTTACTTCCAATTTGCCATATAAAATTTGGAATTGTTCATACAATACTGATACATCTAACTCAGATACGTTTTAATCTTTGTTTTCAATATGCTGCTGCATTAGCACTGGATATTAATTTGCAAGCAATAGAAAAAATACGGACTCCCCCTCTACAAACAATATCACAAAATAAAAAAATTATTTTCACTAAATGAGAAGGATATATCGATATTCTATACAACACTTTGTGAAATAAATATCACAAAAAACTTTCTGCCTATAAAATGATACATTTTGTTTATCTTGTGCATTCTCTAGCAAAATAGTACGTACCAGCCCCTCTCAATAAATTAACGTACCCGCAAGACAAAAATAACTGTCGCAACAACAAGAAGAAAAAAGCCTCCAACAAAAGGAGCACCAGAAAAATAAAACAGTGCATTTTTATCTGTAAAACATTCAAAAAGAAACACATAAAAAACAGAACCAAATGTTAAACTCAACGAAATAACAGATGTCATCGCTCCTTGCAGTTCTCCTTGTACATTTGTCGGTACCTGCGCTGAAGCAATAGCACGTATAGGTGCATGAACAAGATACTCAAGCATAGTACACACACAAACCATATATACCATCCACCCCTGCGTCGCGAATGTATAGCCCAGCATAGCAACAGAGGCAAACAAAAGCCCCACTATAACAATATGCCAATCACTCCATCGTTTAGAAAAATAAGGCAAAATGAGAGCGACTACAATAAATTGGCCTATCCCAAAAACACTATAGGAGAGTCCAATAGAAAAAGAACTCCAATCATAGCGTTCTTTTGCAATGAAAGCCCAAATGCTTAACCATACAGATTCCGCAAACCAATAAAGAAAAAAGACCAATAACACCCAAAGAACCATCGGGTATTGTTTCAGATGCCAAAAAGCACCTAAGGGATTTGCCCGCTTAATATCAAAAAAGCGCCTATTCCATAAAGAAAGGGTTTCTGGAAGCATAACCCAAGAAAAAATAAAATTAATGAGAGAAAAACCAGCAGCAAAATAAAACGGAATACGCGGACCAAACTGACCTAAAAAACCACCAATAAACGATCCTAAAATAAACCCCAATGCGGATGCAATGCCTAACAAACCAAAATTGCGTGTACGGGTTTTATCATCGGATATATCCGCAAGATAAGCTGTACAAGTTGCAAAACTAGCGCCACTTATCCCTGACAAAAGACGTCCGATAAATAACATAGAATAGCTCCATGCTATAGCACATATGAGATTATCAAGAGCAAAGCAGATAATAGAGAGAAGCAAAATAGGACGACGACCATAACGATCAGAGAGATTGCCAATAACAGGAGCAAACAAAAACTGCATCACTGAATAAGCTGCAAGTAATTTTCCTCTTTCTACAAAAGATGTACTGACCTCTTTTCCAGTTAATTGAGAAAAATATTCAGGCAAAACAGGACAAATGATCGCAATACAAAGAATATCTAACAATAAAGTGATGAACACTAAAATGAGCCCACGCTGAACAAATTTCGGATTGAGCATTTGGTCTTGCATAACATACACACTATTTTACGCATACAATGACTCCCCCGCTCTCTTTTAACTCCCGTTTCCTTTTAAAAGTACTCTATAACCTATACTTTTCACATACAAAATAATAACAAATTAAAAATTACAAAAAGAGTCAAGATAAAAATATAAAATTATTTTTACTTGATATATAATTATCAAATTATAAAAAATATATTTTATATTAAATGAAAAAATACTTATGAGAATAAATCATTAACAATTCCTCGTAAGACATAGAATATCAAAATAATTTTATAGATATTATGATTAATTTTATAATACATTATTACCACTTATGATACTGCTAATTTTTAAAACATCAACTCTATTAGATAAATCAATAACATATAATAATTTAAATATTTAATAATCATCATAAAAATATATTAATACTGTAAAAACTGATTATATTTATTGAATCAATCAATATTATATGTTATTATTACATTCAAATCTAATAAGCATGAGAAAACAGTTCTTTTAGTACGTGTTGTGCGTGAACTGTTAAATTTAAAAATGGTGTATAAAATGCAAAAAATATCCCTATTAATTCTCACTTTAATGTTAGTGATAGGACGTGATGTCCAAAATTCTTATTCACAAGAGGGGGGGATAGAAAATAAAATAGAAACACAACAAACAACCAGCGTAGAGCTAGATCCCTATACTTTAAATAAATTAAATGCTCTTCTCAAAAAACGTTCAGAAATAAATGATCACGAAAAAGGAGCCATGATTGACTTTCTTTCTGAAGCTTTTTTAGGAACACCTTACAAAGCTAATATGTTACATGGCTCAGAAAATACACCAGAAAAACTGATTATTGATTTTAGAAGCTTAGATAACTTCACTTGTATGGATTATGTTGAAGCATTGCGCAAATCAACATCCCAAACAGAATTCATAAATAACGTCATAAAAACGCGTTATATTAACGGTAATGTTGATTTTTTAAATCGGAAACATTTTTTTACGGATTGGGCTTATAGAGAATATAAACTCGCCACTGATATTACCGCTGAAATAAGTCCCCATGCGGTAAAAATAGAAAAATATCTAAACAAAAAAGCTGATGGTGAAAGCTATCTTCCTGGACTTCCAGTTGTGAAACGCACAATAACGTATATTCCAAGTAACTTTATTAATGAAGAGGTTATAAGCCGTTTAAAATCAGGGGATTTCATTGGCATTTATGCAAAACTTGCTGGATTGGATGTAACACATGTGAGTTTCTTTATCATGACAGATAAAGGGCCGATGTTACGACATGCTCCTTCACACAAAGAAAATGAAAAAGTCGTCGATACCCCTTTTATGGATTATGTTGCAAAAACACCAGGAATCGTCGTTTTAAGAGCCCTTGAATAACATCATAGCGATATGAAATAGCTTTTCTATTCTTAATAGATATACTGAAGCTATTCAGATAAACGTCTAACTTTGTATAATCTACACGGATAAAATCATATTTGAAGAATGGCGGTTATAATTACCTTTACTGACTGAAAGCTGAAGGCAAGCAAAACTCTGTTATTTCTTGTATCATACTTTCTTTTCATATGCTCGAGCTAAGAATTATCTATAGACCACCGCCATTCTAATCTTTATGAATATAAAAAATATTTTTTGCAAGCATAAGTAAAATAAGGTATGTTATGATTATTGTCTCACAAAGTATTTTATATAAAATTTATAATTAAGCTCTATTTCCTCTCGCTCTCAAAAACAAGAGATCTATTCTTGACAGCCCCGTAAACAATACATCTTCTTAAGCCAATTTCAGCGGATAACCATTTCATGTAATTCAATTAAATGCCACCAGCAAGCCTTACTTCTCGGCATTGACCGCGCACTCAAAAAATGCTTAAGAGATCAAATTTTATAGGTCTTATCTCACCACACCTTAAATGACAGTGTACGATAACAGAATAAATCTTGCCTTAAGAGACTTTGTTTAATCTTCCCCTTTATTGATGCAAAAATACAATCAACAAAAGAGCATCATCGTATTTTCAAGAGATATGAGTTGCCACACCGTAAAAAATTAATGTTCGTAACATGACAACCCAATTGAAAAAATCTTTTTATATAAAAGGGATCACCGTTGTACCAGGAGGCAATTTTGCCTCATCTTCAGGCTCGACATGAATAGAAATACGCACATTATCAAATTCTTTTTGAAGAACAGCTTCGATTTTATCACAAATTTTATGTGCTTCTCCTACCTGCATTATAGCAGGCACAACCAAATGAAACTCTATAAAAGTAACCCTCCCAGCAACACGCGTCCGCAAATCATGGACCTCAAGCGCACCCGATGCATTTGCAGAAATCAGCTCCCGAATCCGCATGCTTTCATTCAATTCAACGCCAACATCCATTAATCCCTGAACAGCATTTCTAATCACCTTCCAGCCCTGTAAGAGAATATTAACAGCAACGATTATCGCTAAAATTGGATCTAAAGCTCCCCATCCTCCGACAAAACCAGCAATCAAACCAATTAAAATTGCAAGAGACGTAAAAACATCAGTTATAAAATGTACTCCATCAGCTTTAAGAGCCGGTGAGCGATGGAGTTTTCCCTGCCCAATAAGAACCATTCCCCACATACAGTTTATGACAGTTGCAATAAGATGAATAGCAAGCCATATTCCAGGTTTCTGCAACAATTTAACGGTAGAAAGAGCTATCCATGCTTCTCTTAAAATAACAATTGCCGCAATAATAATGAGTACCCCTTCAAGAATTGCGGAAAAATATTCCGCTTTATGATGCCCAAAGGGATGATCATGATCTGCTGGCTTCATACTCACTTTAACAGCCCACCATGCTGCCAATGATGCAAGGATATTAACGATTGATTCCAATGCATCAGAATAAAGTGCAACCGAACCTGTGATGTGATATGCCCAATATTTCAAAGCAAAAACAATACACGCAATAAAAATAGAGTATAAAGTTAAGCTTTGTATATTGATTTTTACATCCATGAACCTCATCCTTTTCTTCACGAAATAGGGAATTAATATTTTCAACCATATCATTATACTTTTGGCATAACGACGATCTTTCCTCAATATTACAGAAGCTTCATCATACAATAAACGCTTCAGCTCACCATTATTATCGTAAAAACTGCTCAGTTACACGAACAGCACCAATAAATAAAGAAGAGAGAAAATAATAGAAAGAAGAGCTTTCCCAAGAGCAATCAAACACATAACCTTCATTATTAATCGTTTTCTGAATAACTTAAAGCCATCTCACTTCTCATAAACGAAAAACTTGTTTTTGCTCAAATCTATCATAATCATGCATTTTTTTAGTCTTATGATGTGCATTATAACCCATCTATAAGCCATCTTTGCACCTTAGAAAAAATATCTTAGCACTCTACTGTAACCTTACAGGTCAACTGGATTTTAAAATATGATTTACTAAAAAATTTAGATATAGAAATGAAGAACAATGATTACCCTCAAAAAAAAGAATCTGGGCATTGGGGACCCAGATTCTTTTCCCTTAGAAATTAAGGGCATACAGAACTTGGGAAATAGCGGGGACCCAAGACACTGCACCCGATACGAGAAAAATATATGATTCCGTATCAGTATTTTCACATTATACCTATGGTTGTATATTGTCAACATAAATTCTACCATAAGTTTTAAAAAAGTATTTTTTTATCTCTTCTTTTAAAATAAAAAAATTCTAACATCTGGAAATCATAAGAAAAAAGCACTAAAAATCTCGCATGCATTTGAATATCACAACAATCAATGAAACAGATGATCCACGCCTAAAAGCCTATCATAATATCCGTGAAAAAGATCTTGTTGGACGGCAACATCAATTTATTGCTGAAAGCAAAGTAACTTTGTCCGCATTACTGCACTCAAAAGAGTTTTCTGCCATCTCACTGCTTATCTTAGCAAACCGTCTCTCTGGACTTCTACCGCTTTTAGAAAAAACACAGCCCCTATGTCCCATTTATTGCGTTCCACAAAAAGTTATGGATAATATCACCGGTTTCCATGTTCATCGTGGTGTTCTGGGTATTGGTAAACGCAAAATACTGCCATCTTTACAAAGTTTTTTACAATATCTTCCAGAAAAAGCTTTGATTCTTGTTTTATGTGGTATCTCGAATCACGATAATATGGGATCAATTTTTCGTAATGCAGCAGCCTTTGCCAGTAATGGCATTATTGTCGACAAAACCTCATGCGATCCACTTTATCGCAAATCAATAAGAGTTTCTGCCGGTGCTGCTTTAAAAGTACCCTATACACAAAACGCTGATATAGATGACATTATAGCTGCTCTAAACGATGAAAACTTTCATCTTTATGCACTCTCCCCTTCTGCCTCACACACTCTCAAACAAGCCAACAAAACCAAAAGAATGGCACTTATTTTTGGAACAGAAGGCGATGGCTTACCACCCCATATACTACAACAATCAAACACCTTACGTATTCCCATGACTGACGGTTTTGACAGCCTTAATGTTGCCACAGCCTCAGGTATTGCACTTGCTCATTTTACCAACTTTGACCACTAAAGATGATAACACTTCAAGTTATAGAACATACCTAATGTTGTGTGTTATCTACCAGTCTCCAATAATATTGCCGTTCCCTAGCCTTTGAAAGCATTGATAAAAAACATTTTTACATTTTTTTCATCACTTTCCACACCCTAACCCCACTTATGACGTGCAGAAGATATAATGTTGATGGATTCAATCATAAAACAAACTTTCAATGAGAAAATCTTCCGGAAGTCTCTCATTCAAGTTTAAGGTTAAAGATATCATTAAATCAATTTACTATGCTTTATAAAGCTGTTGTTTTTAGTTCTGAGGAAACAGAATCTTTTGTTTCGAGATTGCATAAAACGCGCTTCAACATCATTTCAGTATCGGCTGCACGTTCTGAATGTGTTACAAATCCTCCCCCAAGAATACGCGCCTCATGACCATTTCCATCATAAAGAACGCAAGCTTGCCCTGGTGCCACACCATTTTCACATTCCAATAAATCAACGGAAAAAATACCTTCTTTATAATGTAAGCGCGCAAGATGAGGAGGACGCGTTGAACGCACCTTTACAGCCACCTCAATACCTTGAGAAGGGAAATTATCTAACGACTCATCACCAAGCCAATTCACATCACGTAAAAAAAGCTTATGCGTTTCTAACATTTCACGCGGTCCAACAATAACACGTGCATTTTCCACATCGAGATAAACCACATAAAGCGCTTCACCCGTTGACACCCCAATACCACGACGTTGACCAACCGTATAATTAACAATTCCCGAATGTTTACCTAAAATCTTTCCATCAATATGGACAATAACGCCAGGATTAGCTGCTTCTGGACGCAGTTTTGCGATAACATCTGAATATTTTCCTTGTGGAACAAAACAAATATCCTGACTATCATGCTTATTGGCAACCACAAAGCCCATTTCTGCTGCCATTTCACGAACGCGGGCTTTTGGAAGGTTACCAAGTGGAAAACGCAAATAATCAATCTGTTCTTGTGTCGTTGCAAAGAGAAAATAACTCTGATCACGATCATTATCGAGAGGACGAAAGAGTGCTCGATGCGCTCCGTGGGAACGCGAACGAATATAATGTCCCGTAGCCAAAGCATCTGCCCCCAATTCGCGTGCCGTTGCTAATAAATCAGCAAACTTAACCGTTTGATTACATGCAATACATGGTACTGGGGTCTCTCCATGAGCATAACTTTCTGCAAAAGGATCAATAACAGCTTCGCGAAAGCGCTTTTCATAATCAAGAACATAATGCGGTATTCCTAGTGTTTCTGCAACGCGGCGTGCATCCTCAATATCTTGTCCTGCACAACACGCCCCCACCCGATGCGTTGCTTCCCCATGATCATAAAGCTGCAACGTAATGCCAATAACATTATACCCTTCCTTTTTCAAAAGACCTGCAACAACCGATGAATCAACCCCTCCCGACATTGCAACAACAATGCGAGAATCCTCAGGTTGCCCTGGTAAATCAAGACTGTTTAAAAACATGTATTCATTCTCTATTTAATGCTCTGTTTAATGGCTACCCATATGTTGACATTCTGATGCACGCTCTTTAGCACTTTTACATGATTGATTGTCTTTATATTATTTTTTTATCCTTTCCACAACCACAGGCATTACTTTCTTAAGAGCTGCTGCAAACAAAAAAAGAATGATGGAAATAAGGCATAATGGTAATCGTTTAGGAGAAATCCTTTTTTCTCTTTTGAAAAATCCAGTAAAATATTGCAAGAATCTCTTCTACACACTTCAACTTGAGCTTCTTTTTACATACCCAATCACTTTATTAATTTTTTCTTTCAGCGCTTTTAGCTCTTTTTTAAATTTCATGCTCTATAAACGAATCAAGTCCTTGACTAAAGGTAGAGGATACGAATGAGCAACTTGATAAAAACACAAATGAAATATGTTATTGGGCCAGATGGAAGTCCGCTTACAATTGCCGACCTACCGCCGCAAACAACACGGCGCTGGGTGATTCGTCGCAAAGCTGAAGTTGTTGCGGCTGTCAGAGGTGGATTGTTAAGTCTTGACGAAGCGTGCCACCGTTATACTTTGACTGTAGAAGAATTTCTTTCATGGCAAAGTTTAATCGATGAACACGGTTTAGCGGGATTACGAACGACCAAGATTCAACACTACAGGCATTAAGTTGCCATTGATTAATAAAACATAAAGCAATCTATAAAACAGCCAAACTTGATAAAAGTTTGGCTGTTTTATACTATATCCAAAAGATAAACCTGAAAGAATGGATTTTTCAATAATTGCTTTTATCATCCAGCCATTAAATTAGCCAACCATTGAATTAGATTGAATCAAAATATCCTTATCATCCGCAGCAATCTTCTTTTCTCGTGCTTCCAAAAGCTGTGCACGTTGCAGCTCTGTATTAGCTTCATGGAGAGCAATTTCAGCATTTGTTTTTTGAAGTTCTAAATCACGAATTGAATTGATCAGATTATCACGTCTTTGCCGCGCTGCACGCGCAAAAGCAGAATAAGCAAAATGGTGAACATCATTGTTTCCAGATTTACGTTCTTCATGAGTAATCTGTGCTTCCAACTCTAACACCATTCGTTCAAATTCTGCGATCATCATCTCAAGCTGTGCAATTTCACGGCGCTTTCCACGCACTTGAAACATCCTTAATCGCACCATATTTTCTCGTGGCTTCATACTCACTACTCCTTGATTGCGCCAACTCAAAACTCGCATTCACACCCAATAAATATCTTTTAGTTATATATCTATCCGACAAAAACAGTCTATTAACTTGAAATTATAATAATTTTTGCCTTTCATTAAAGCATCTGAAAATACAATCTGCTTTAATAGAGCAATAACTATTTCTTTAACTTTTCCCCTATTATAAACTGAAGAGGTTTAAAGCTCAGTAAATAAACACTGAAATTGTAAAAAAGTAATTTATAAAGCTCTTTTACAAATTTTTTTAAGTTAAAGTTTATAGAAAAAGCCCTCCTTTTTTATTATGTTAAAAAATATAGGATTTTTCTAAAATAATTTTGTAGCCTCTTTCAAAAATAACAATATTTTGTTAACCACTATCATGGATAGTGGGGAATTTAGTAGTGATTGTTACGCGTACTACTGAAATGTTCATAAACGCTTTGTTATAAGTGTTTGATTTAATGAATTGTTTTTATAACAGTGGTTTTGCTAACTGATATAAAATAGAAATGCTCCTTATGATTCGTGAAGGAGCAAAGTGAGGGATCTAAAATGCGCGTATTATTAATTGAAGATGATAGAGCAGTTACTCAAAGCATTGAGTTGATGTTAAAGTCGGCTAACTTTAATGTTTATATCACTGATCTGGGTGAAGAAGGTATCGATTTAGGAAAACTCTATGATTATGATATCATTTTGCTTGATCTGAATTTGCCTGACATGTCAGGGTATGATGTCTTGCGGACTCTAAGGTTGGCAAAAATAAAAACTCCTGTCCTAATCCTTTCTGGTATGAATGCCATTGAAGATAAGGTTCGTGGTTTTGGCTTTGGAGCAGACGACTATATGACGAAGCCTTTTCATAAGGATGAGCTCATTGCACGTATCCATGCAGTTGTTCGTCGTTCAAAAGGACATGCACAATCGGTTATTGTTACCGGAGATCTCACCGTTAACCTTGACACAAAAACTGTCGAAGTTGCAGGGCGCCCTGTTCATTTAACCGGTAAAGAATACCAAATGTTAGAGCTTCTCTCTTTACGCAAAGGCACCACCCTTACCAAGGAAATGTTTCTCAATCATCTCTATGGTGGAATGGATGAACCAGAACTAAAGATTATCGATGTTTTTATCTGTAAATTGCGGAAAAAATTGGAAGCAGTCTCTTCCAGTGTAAATTACATTGATACAGTTTGGGGACGTGGTTATGTATTACGTGATCCAGTTGAAGAGAACGTACGAAAAACCGCTTAAGCAGTGAATATGCACATTGTAAAATCTCGGAGTGTAGCGGGCCGAGATTTTTTCCCCGAGATCTTTTCTCTATTAAAAGTAGAGAACTCGCACACTAAAAATCTCATATAGAAAGCGCTTAAAGCTTAAGAAGTAACCACACCCAATTTACACATATAACCTTATCGCTCATAAGTTCAATCGAAGCCACTTTTCCCAACACAGTTTAAGCGCTTCTCTCTTATTCAAAGCTTTTTTACACTTTCTAAAACAATACAACCATCACTTTCATCAATATTTATTTTCATCTCTGTCATCTGAGCAAGTAACATTGTGTAATAAAATTGGATGACATGTGCATCAATAAGCTCTTCTTGAACTTCTCCACGAAATAACGCAAGAAAATGAGGGGGGATACGGAGAGTTCTACCGAAAACCTCAAATCGAAAAGAACGTTTATTTTCTTCTTGCAAAATCATAACAACAATTTCACCACCACGAGAAACTGTTGCGTTTGCAATCAATAATAAATTAAGCAAAAGTTTAACTTCATCTTTTTCTAACAATAAAGAAGAAGCTTGCCATTTTAAAGTTGCTTTTTCTTCTTTCATATATTGTTGAGCAACCTGCTCTGCAGTCCGTGTATCTATTTGTCCTCCGCTTGCACCAGCAAAACCAAAAGCCAATCGCGCAAATTGTAGACGTGCAGCAGCACTCGCAACGGATAAACGCACCAATTGTAAAGCATCTTCTTCAGCTCCTCCTTCATCATAAAGCTCCATTGCATTTTGAATAGCCCCCACAGGTGAAATCAAATCATGGCAAATACGACTACAAAGCAAAGCAGCAAGATCCATAGGCTTCAAAGAAATATCTAACGTCATAATGATTGAAAACTCCTAGATTCAAAAAAACAAACTTTATTTTAAAGAAAAACTCTTAACATCTGATGCATAATAGGAAACATTAACAATCATGCTAAAAAATTCAGAAATAAATTCAAGAATTTAAATAACCTTATATCTTATTTTTTATTTGAATAGAATGAAAATTCTAATATTATCTTTTTGTTTATCACTAATAAAAGGAGAAAACTCCATGGCTCTCTCTCTGCTCAAATACTGGTACAAAAATATTATATCTTTAATCTTCCTTTTATTCATCACCATAAACACTACACAAGCTCGACTAAAACCAATAGAGCAAAACGAACCTCATTATTCACTCCAAGAAATTATTGATTCTGGTCATATTTTTTTTGGAAAAACAGCTAGTGGTCTGGCTGTTGCAATTCAAAATATTTTTTCAAAATACGGTTATCCCAATGCCTATATTTTAGGAGAAGAAGCTTCTGGTGCCTTTTTTGCTGGATTAACCTATGGCGAAGGAATAGTTTTTACCAAAAGCTATGGTCAACATAAAGTTTTTTGGCAAGGTCCCTCAGTAGGATGGGATTTTGGCGGCCAAGGCTCCCGTTTAATGATCTTAGTTTACAATCTTAATGGCATAAATAATTTATGGAGACGCTATGGTGGTATTTCAGGTTCGGCCTATTTAATTGCAGGTGTTGGTTTTCATGTCCTAAAATACCATAATACCCTGTTAATCCCAATACGTACAGGAGTCGGCGCACGCCTTGGTATCAATATAGGATATTTAAAATTAACACATAGACCGACATGGAATCCGTTTTAAACGTATTCTTATTTGAAAAGGGGTATTATGCTTATTCAATCATTTCTTTTTTTTATACTTGGAGTTGCTTTCACTTCCTGGTTACTGGTGCTTTTATCTCCTTTTATTTGGCGTAAAGCCGTTCATTTTGCGTATAAAGATGTTTGTGCGAAAATGCCATTATCACTCGCGGAAATAGAAGCAAATCACGATTTTCTTCGTGCACAACATGCTGTAGAATTAGCAAACAACCAACAAAAGTACGAATTTTTGCAAAAAAAATATGTCCAACAAAAAATACAACTGAGCCAAGTAACAGAACAGTTTTATCGGCTATGCCTCCCCACAAAAGATACTCTCACCAAAGAAGCCGATAGCAATCAAACAAAATATCGCCACACTACACACTTCCAAAGGAAAGACAAATGATGCGTGAAAAAGTCGCACACTATCAGCAACGCTTACAAAAAATTCAAACTCATGAGCTGGACACGACCGCTAACCACCAATTGCTAGAAGAACTCCGAGAAGAAACAAAAGAACTTGCAGCAACATTAGCAGCTCAAATAGCGCTACAAGAGGGGAATACATCACCCATCAACACATTGATTCAAAAATCCAAAAGCAAAAATGACCTAGCATCACGTATTCGCCAAAAAATAACTTTTCTCTCCAAAAGCCCCGTTAAATAAGTTATCTTTTAAAACACCTTAAATGAAGAGTAAAATCAACAAAGGTTCATTGTAACTTTCATAACCTAAATCCTTTTTATTAAACGTGACTTTTTTGCTAAGCTAAAGGACAAAGTTTCTTAGCCCATACCGTTCTGTTAAAAAATATCTTCTTGTCTAGAAGCTTCACTTTCTAATCATATCACCGCTCTAAAGGACAACATTTCATAGGTCCTAGAAAGGAAATAATACCAAAACATTGGCCACACACTCTAACAAAAAATACCTTCTAAGATGGATCACCAATAAAGCTTTGACCATAATTTTAAGGATAAAAACACGCTCTCAAGAGTGATAAAAATCTCTTATTTTTTTGATAATCATATCCTGATCCGTTTGTGTCAAGTAAGGATGCATTGGTAAACTTAAAACACACCCTCCTAAAGACTCTGAAACAGAAAGGGAATCTTTTACATAAGGGAAGTGTTTATAAGCTGGCTGTTGATGTAAAGGAGTTTTATAATAAATCATTGTAGGGATAGAATTTTTTTGTAAAAAATCTTTTAATTTATCCCGTTCTTTTACCTTAATCGTATATTGTGCATAAGCAGAACGAATATTTTCTCCTATTTCTGGAACTGTAACAATATCTCTTAAGCCATTGGAATAGCGTTGAGCAATTTCCACACGCTTTTCCATTTCATCTTCAAAAATCGCAAACTTTTCTAGTAAAATTGCAGCCTGAATGCTATCTAGACGCGAATTCATACCAATACGTACATTGTCATATTGCGTTTCACCTTTACCATGAAACAAAATAGAGCGTAAAAGTTCTGCAAAATGATCATCATTGGTCATCATAGCGCCTCCATCGCCATAACATCCTAATGGTTTTGCAGGATAAAAACTTGTAGCAGCCACATCACCAAAAGCACCACACATAGTATTACCGCTTCTCCCCCCCATAGATTGAGCAGCATCTTCAATTATAAAAAGATTTTCCTTTGCAGCCACTTGAGCAATTTGCACATAGTCAGCAGAAAGCCCAAATAAATCAACGGCAATAATAGCTTTTGGCTTTAGACGTCCCTCTTTTTTTACCATTTCGATAGCGTGAGAAAGTTTTTCAACATCAATATTGAATGTATCAGGTAAAACATCAACAAAAACAGGTTTAGCCCCCACCAAAGCAACCACTTCAGCCGTTGCTGAAAATGTAAAACTAGGACAAAAAACAGCATCCCCTGGACCAATATTTTTAGCCATAAGAGGCATCTTCAAAGCATCTGTTCCATTAGCACATGCAATCACATGTTTAACGCCAAGATATTCTGCCAATTTCTCTTCAAATTCTGTTACTTTTGGCCCCAAAATATACTTACCACTAGCGACTACATGCGCAATTGCAAAATTAATTTTATCTTCAATACGCGCACGCTGCGCCCCAAGGTCGATGAATTGCATATTAACTCCATTGATTATCACAAGAATGCAAAAGCGCTACCTATCTCTTTTATCTATCATAATTGACATCAGCAGCTGTTAAAATCCGTAAAACCGCAATAGCATCATCACCATTTGTACGAGGTGATTGACGCGTTTCAATACAATGGAGGAAATGCCGTAATTCGCAAGTAAGCGGCAAATCTTCACAAACATCAATGTAATTCAGCTCATCCATGCTAAAAGCCCACTCTTGATTTTCTTTCCAAACGGCAAAATAGTGCATTGCCAATTTACGACTCCACGGTTCCATATCATCAAAAACGAGTATAGCCTTTGTTCCAACAACAATTAAACGCCTCTCACGATAAGAACTCAAGCGTGAAGTAAAAAGATGACTACGCACGCCATTTGGAAAAATCATATGAATATGAGAAAAATCAGAAATCTGATCAACGACAGCAGCCCCCTCACCGCGAATTTCGGAAGGTTCACATCCTGTCAACGCCAAAATCATTGAGAGATCATGAGGGGCAAGATCCCATAAAGCATCACTGTGTGTGTGAAATTTTCCAAAGCCTAATCTATGAGAATAAATATATCGCACATCTCCCACATCTCCGTTTTTCACCAATTCACACATTTTTTCAAAAGCTGGATGAAAACGCAAAATATGGCCCACCATAAAAACTCGCTCATAGGCCTCAGCCTCCTGAACTTGGCGTTTAGCATCAGAAACATTCAAGGCTATTGGTTTTTCCACCAAAACATCTTTACCATTTTTAACAGCACGGAGCACATTTTGCGTATGCAATTGTGGCGGCAACGCTAATACCAGCGCATCAATATCTCGATGCGTAAAAAGATCATCTGGTGTAACAACCTCTACACCATACAGTGTTGCAAAACTAGCAGCACGATCATTATCAATATCAGAAACTGCTGCTAAAGCCCCGAGAGAGTGGAGTGTCCGTATATGATTTTCACCCCAATGACCGCATCCTAAAACCGCTACACGTGGCACCATTTTCATGCCTTACCTTACTTTATCATATGAAAATTACACTTTTACATATCGAGGATAAAATAGAATGACAAGAGAAAAGCTTAAAAACGATGCTTGACATCTTACTATTCTACCCCTTATATCCGCAAAAGATGTAATTATTGACAATTATGACTGCTTATTTTGGCGGAGTAGCTCAGTAGGTTAGAGCAGAGGAATCATAATCCTTGTGTCGGGGGTTCAAATCCCTCCTCCGCTACCATTACTTGTTTGTTGTAGCTTGTAGCTGTAGCTTGTCAGCGGGTGTAGCTTGCCAGCGGGTGTAGCTTGCCAGCAGGTTTTGTATATTTTGACACTAGGTTTTGTACCAATTTATTTTTTCTCAAAGAGTTTTAAAGGATCTTCAAAGACCTTTCAAAGGGTATTTAAAGCTCTCTTTAACGCATTTTTCTGCTCCTATTTTTCCAAATCACTAAAGCATGTAAAGTCGGATTGAAATGCAAGGGGGACGATTCCTGTCGGACCATGGCGTTGCTTTGCTATAATAACCTCGGCTTTACCCTTGGCTTGCTCCATTGCATCTTGCCATTTGCTATACTCAGCGGTGCCTTCTTTG
>NZ_JBHIMS010000005.1:0-6614 GCF_042194285.1 Bartonella sp. MM97QHHN
TGCAATGGTTGTGTCTCATGCTTTGGAAGAAAAGCCTTTGGGGTGCATAGCGTTTAGAAGTGGCAATGGTGTTAAGATAATCGTAGGAGGCAAGCAAAAGCTTTACAGTTATGATAGTCAAACGAAGGGGTGGAAGGACATAAGTCAAAGTGGTGTGACTTATCATGCGCATGAAGATAATCAATGGTCGTTCGCTTTGTTTGGTCAAAGAATTATTGCGGTGAATAAAAATGATAAACCACAAGTTTTTAATACCCATAGTTCTGAACGATTTGAAGATTTAGGAGGCAATCCCCCGAAAGCAGGCTTGGTGAAGGTTTGGGGACCTTTTGTTTGTTTGATGCAATTGACAGATCACCCCAATCGCATTCATTGGTCAGGTTTGGAAGATGCAACCCATTGGACAGTTAAGCAGAAAGATTGCGATTTTCAAGATTTTCCAGATGGAGAATATGTTCAAGGGTCTACGGAATCGACTAATCCCCTCATTTTTATGCGTTCTGCTATTTATGCAGGAACCTTTGTTGCGGGTTCTAAGATTGTGTTTACGTTTCAAAAGATACAAGACAAGCGCGGAGCCCGTAGTGCGTCCTCTATAGCATGTCGAGGGAGTGATGCTTTTTTTGCTGGTGATGGTGGTTTTTATCAGATGAGTTTGGATGGTCAACTTTTGCCGATAGGCTTTGAGAAAGTTGATAGAACAGTTTTTAAAACCTTTGATAAGTTTGCTCTTGATGAGATGCAAGGGGTTATAGATCCCATTGATAACCGGATTTACTGGTCCTTAAAGAGAGGCAATAACGAGCAAACGACCTTTGTTTATGATTGGGGATTGCAGAAATGGTCGACGCTACAGGGAAAACCTTTCACGTTGTTTCCAGTATTTACGACAGGTTATACTTTAGAACAGTTAGATGAGATCTCGATCAATCTTGAGACATTGCCGGCTTCTTTAGACAGCCCTCGTTGGCAAAGTGGCGCCCCAATGCTTGGTGCTTTTGATGATGAAAATAGACTTGTTATGTTTACGGGAGCACCGATGGAGGCAACGGTTGTTTCGCAAGAATTGGGAGCACCAGATGGAAGTTTTAACTTTATCACGAAGATGTTTGCTGAAGTTGATACGACGGAAGGTCTTTTAAGCATAGGAGAGCGTCGGCTTCGCAATAATCAGACGCCGATTACATGGCACCAAGAGAGGGCATGTTCATATGTCACGGGCGCTTATCATGGTCGTTCGCGCAATCGTTATCACCGCTTTAAATTGCGTATTCCTGAAGGTGTTCATTGGAACCAAATCACAGGATTTAATGTGGATTTACGTCCTTTAGGCAGAGGGTAATGGCAAAAGTCTTTTTGACCACGTCTTGGGATATGGAGCGTATAGCACCATACCTTGAAGACATCATTGCGTCGTTTCGCGAGTATGTGGAACGTTTTAAACATGAAATCACGTTGCAAGAGCTCCTTGAAGCGATTTGCAGTGGCAAGAAACAGTTATGGCTTGTTTTGGATGATAACGAGCGCTTTTTAGCGGCATTCACGACCCAGATACAGCAGACAGTTTTAGGAAAGAAGCGCGCACTGATTTGTGAATGTAGTGGCAAGGGCATTCTTGATCAAGTTGACAATTTGCAAGTTGTAGAGGATTGGGCGCGTGAGAATGGTGCTTCTGAAATGGAGATCTTGGGTCGTTTAGGTTGGAAACGTGCACTGAACAAACAAGGTTATGGCATAGATATGCTTTATTATAGGAAGGAATTGTGACATGGGGAGCAGTAGACCAGCAACGACAGAACAGAAGCAGGTGCAGACAAGTGCCCCTCCTGCTTGGATGCAGAATGTCTTTAAGCGAGGTGGTGCGGATGCGTATAATCTGTATGATACAGGGGCGGGTGGGAATGTTTATGGTGGTCCTCGTGTAGCGCCGTTAAGTGATCAAACGCGCTATGGAATTGGTGGTCTTGGAAGTATTCCACAGCATTATCAAAATCGCTCTTTGATGAATACGATTTACAATCCAACGTTGACAGCAAGCAATCTTGGAAGAGTGGCTTCTGGTGATATGGTTGGACAGAATCCGTCTTTTAATGCCGCCCTTCAAAATAGCTTAGACCGTGTAAGAGATACGATTAACAGCTCTTTTGCAGGTGCGGGTCGTTATGGGTCCGGTGCACATGCAGGTGTATTAGCAAATGAACTTGGTGCTTTGTCCACAAGTGCTACAGCAGACCAGTATAATCGTGATGCGGATCGCATGATGCAAGCCAATGCCATGATAGACCAAGCCAATCAAAATCAATTGGGCGCCTCAAATAACTTCTTACAGGGTTATGGGAATGCCTATTCCAATGCCATACAAGGGGGAGGTGTGCTTGATGCCCACAATCAACGCCTTGTTGATGCCAATAGAGAACGTTGGCTGGAACAAGACAATAGCGGCTGGAATAGGTTGAATATGCTTATGAACGCCGGTCATGGCTTTGCAAGGAATTACGGCACGACAACGAATAATGTGTCAGAATCTAAGATGCATGGTAACGACCCTTGGAAGAACGCTATAGGGATTTTAGCTAGTATTGCTAATTTTGCAGGAAAAAAGTGAGGTAGTTATGCAAAATAGTAACGATAACATTTTATCAAGACTTCTTAAGTCTATGCATGTAATGAGCCAATATGTACCACGTATACGTTTCAACGATCTAGAAGACGCCAAACAACAGGCAAATAATTTACCTTATTTAACCCCTTCTTCCCCTATAGCAACTTTTGGTTCACAATCAAATCCTTTAAGTTTAGCTAAAAATACTTCACCTTTACCAGATGTAAGTTCGTCTTTAAGATCGGCAGGCAGAAAACCGTATGTACCGTCTTCAGTCCCTTCTTTACCAGTAGCGACCTTTGGTTCACAACCAAATCCTTTAGGTATTGAACCTTTGCCTAATGCAATTGAAACTTCAGATTTGGCATCATTGAAACCAAAGCAGTCTCAATTACCAGAGCCTATTTCATCTGTAGAACCACAGAAGTCTGTACAGCCACAACAGAGTACTGTTCCTCACCAAGATACTGGTTCTCAACAGAGTTTTTGGGATTACTTGCGTAGTCCTGAGTTTTTACAAAGATTATCAGATTATGGGATTGGTTATGCATTATCAGATGGGACGATAGCACAAAGTTTAGCGAATGCAGCTATGAATCTTCGTCGTGGTGATATGGAAAGAGAAAAAAGAGGACAGGTTAATCAGACCGTCGAATACCTAAAATCTAAAGGGTACAGTGAAGAAGAAGCTGCTATTATGGCACGTAATCCGCAAATGCTTAGTGCGATGCTAACAGGTGGTGATAAACCTCAGTTAGATAAAGGTTATGAATGGGATCCCAATTCACAACTAGGTGAACGTAGAGCGAGACCGGTTAAGGGGTCGATGCAGGAACTTGAGTATAATCAAAAACTACAAGCCCAGAAAGAGTGGGAGCATAAAAAGAGAAAAAATATGCTTCTCACCAAACAGCAGGCACGCATAGGAATAAATGCTATTCAGGATGCTATTAAAATTATAAAAGAAGGCTTTGCGACAGGATTTGTTGGGTGGGGATCGAGAAATGTTGGAGGATCTCCTGCATATGAATTAGAAAAATTATTTGATACGATTAAGGGTGGTGCTTTAAAGGCGGTATTTGAGAGCTTAAAATCGATGGATCCTAAAGGAAATCTTAGTGTTGGTCCTATATCAGATCAAGAAAGCCGTAATATGATAGCAACTTTTGGTTCTTTGGATGCTGGACGTAAGGAAGAAGGATTATTAAAAACTTTAGGAATGCTTGAAAAAACATTAGTTGCTTTAAATAAACTTGATGAGACCCAATTATATAATTGGGTAACAGGGCAGCCTATCAATACGCCTAAAGAAATCTCTGATCAATATTTCGCAGATTCGCCGATGTCACAAGGAGGTAGTGAAAATATTCCTATAGTGAAAAGTACAGAAGAGATTGCAGCTCTACCAAAAGGACAAAAATTTTTTATTATTGATGCCAATGGTAAAGCGGTTCCTTTTATAAAATAGGTTGTGCTATGTATGAATATAAGAATTATGATAAATCACTTCTTCCAGAATGGGCTAGGAAATATAAGGTAATTGGTCCACCCCAAGATATTTCAAATATTCAAACAGCTACAGATTATCCTGAATATAAAGATTATGATAAATCACTTCTTCCAGAATGGGCTAGGAAATATAAGGTAATTGGTCTACCCCAAGATATTCCAAATCATTCATCTTTTGCAGATTTTCATGGCAGTCAAGACCCCAAAACTACAACAGATGATTTTTCATTTGATGATAAAGATCTTACGTGGTGGGATGCACTAAGGAGTCATGGGATATCTGGTTTGACAGCAGGGTATAGTGATGAGATACAAGCGGCGAATGAAGCAGGTTTTACGGATTATTGGCGTGGTGATAAGAAAGCAGTAGAGGTTTATAACAGAAGAGTAGCCAAGGAACGCGCTTACCAAAAAGCCTTGGAAGAGAAATATCCATGGTTGTCTTCTGGTGCTTATATTGCTGGTTCGATTTTACCAACAGCACTTTCATTTGTCCCTGCGCTTAGATTTTTGAAAGTAGGTACTGCGGCATCAACATTTGGAAATCTTGGTAAGGCGGCAGTTTTAGGAGCAGGTTCTGGCGCTTTGCATGGTTCTGGTGCGGGAGATGGTCTTTATGACCGCCTTGCTTCGGCAGGGATTGGTAGTGGGATTGGAGCAGTTGCTGGTCCTGTTGGTTCTCTTGCTGGTACCGTTGTTTCTTCAGGATTGAATAAAGCGTTAAGAAGCATGCAAACAGCTCCTTTTGTAAGAAGGCATTTTAATCCTGCTCATAAGGAAGTTCAAACTAAAGTAGTCAGAGAAGTTGCAAAAACATTATATGATGATGGTGTTGAGAATGTTGCTGAACATCTTGCAAATGCACCACGCCATGCATTTTTGACAGATATTAGTCCGAATTTAGAAGTATTGCTTGCGAATATGGGGACAACAAATACGCGTGTTTCTGAACTTTTGAAAAGAGCCCATGAAGGACGGATGCAGGGAGCAGTTCAGCGCCTTGGTCAATCGGCAGATGAAAACATTACCCCTCTCCAAGATACGAAAGTTTTAAAAAGGTTGCTTAAAGAGCAAGGGGAAGAAGCACATGGTTCTCTCTATGCACAAGCCTATCGTACTCCAATAGAAAAAAGATATTATCCAGCTCTTAATAGGCTTTTTAAACAAGAAGGATTTCAAGACGCTCTTAAGCACGCTGTCAAAAAGTTAGAAAGAGACCCCCGCACAGCAATACCTCAACGATTCTATGCAAAAGAGTTTAGCCATATCAATTATAAACCTACAATGGAGTTACTAGATCGAAGCAAGAAATCCCTTGATGTTTTAATCAGAATGAATCGAAAGCTTGGTGATGAAGAAGGGGCTTCTACATATCAAATTTTGAAGAACAATTTGGTAAAAATAACGGATAAAATTTCCCCTACTTATAAAGCAGCTCGGGGTAGCGCAGCAAAATACAAAGGCTTTGCAGAAGCTATAAGCCAAGGCAAAAAAATTGTAGAAAGAGATGTATCTGGAGAAGGGATTGCAGAAGGTCTTCGTAAAGGAGCTATGCCGGATGGTCTCAATACTTATCGCGTAGGGATGCGAGATTATATCGATGACGTATTAGAAAAATCCCGCCCTGTTAATACACTTTCGAATATTTTACAAACGGGTAGCGTGTCTAAAAACCTTAGCAGGTCTTTAAATCCTAAAAACATTAAAGCGTTTAGAAAAGCTGTAGATGACGAAAGGTTCTATGAAGATGCGGCGCAAAGAGCACTAAAGCCATTTCAAGGAACGCCAGAGGCTTCTCCTTTAACAGGTGTTCATATTCCGTATGGAAAAGTTAGTACAGCACGTGCTGGGGCAAAAATTACTCAAAATATTTTATCTGATACGATTAGAAAATTGCCTCAAAAAGAGAGACAAATATTTGAACGGGATATAGCAAAGTTAGCAACTTTTGGCGTTAAGGGTATGAACCAGCAGGAAGTTGCTCAAATGGTACAAAGATTTATACGATTACATAAAGCAGGAATTGGTAATGAACGTTTCTGGCACTTTGTTTCTTCGGCACTGATGGGAGAAGCGGGCAGATTTGCAAGGAGTAAAATCTATGGCTAGATATAACCCTTCAGTCGATCAAGCGATCCGTCAAGCAGCAGCGCGTTATGGTTTGCCAGAGAGTTATTTGTACCGTGTTGCGCAAGTTGAAAGTGGAGGCAATCCGAATGCAAGGAATCCCCGTTCTTCTGCGGGTGGGTTGTATCAATTTATAGACAGCACCGCCAAACAATATGGTTTGCAGGATCGTTTTGATCCCATGCAAGCGGCAGATGCCATGGGGCGGTTGACGCTTGATAATCGCAATCATTTAAGCCGCCTGTTGGGAAGAGCGCCTAGTGAAGCGGAATTGTATTTAGCACATCAACAAGGTGCAGGAGGAGCCGCGCGGCTTCTTCAAAATCCCCATGCCAATGCGGCGCAAATTGTTGGGAGCAATGCGGTTGGCTTGAAT
>NZ_JBHIMS010000054.1:0-5267 GCF_042194285.1 Bartonella sp. MM97QHHN
AGAGAGAGCAAAAACAGACGCAGAACTGATGAAGCAACGCTATGAGATTGAACGGCAGAAGCTTCTCAATGATCAGGCACACAATCAGATTATGCGAGAGCGAATAGCATTACACAGAGGTATGCATAGTTGAGAAAGGTGAAAGAATGAATGCAGAAATGAATGAAGCTATGAATGAAGATTACAGAGTTGGAGCACCGGTCTTTGATGATGAGAGCTCTTTTGATGCTGGCACTTATGATGGTGAAACGATTGATAATGATGATGTCACCTCTCCAGAGCCGGTTGCACAGCCCGTTGAAAAGCCTTCAGAGATTGTTCCTAGTATAGAACAGCAGCGTGTGGAGCAACAAGCCAAACAAGCCCGTGAAGCGCTTGTCAAGTTTTATGAACCCCAATCCCAGACGCCAATGGTTGAAGGTGAAAATGCACCCCCAGACCTACGTGAGGACCCTGTTCGTTTAGTGGCGTGGATGTTAGATAAGATTCAAAAGCAAGATGCGTATATTAGGGAACAGAAAGAAGCGCTAAGACAAGCTGAGGAACAGCAGCAGCACGATATGCGTCTTGGTGAATTTTTTAATAATTCTGTTAAGTCGTTTCAAAATAAATCCAGTGATTTTGATGCCGCGGCAAATTTTCTTTATGAGGCACGCGCAAAGGAATTGAGTTCTTGGTCATCACTTTATCCTGAGTATGGACAACAAAACACAATAGATGCGATTATAAGAGATCAATTGCATGCGCTTGTAGCGACTTGTGCACAAAGAGATCTCAATCCGGCAGAAGAAATTTATAGAATAGCACAAAACCTTGGCTATCAGAACCAAGCAGTGCAAGCGAATAATCAAGTTGCAGAACTTCAAAGTCGGCAGAATTCTGCGAGAACCTTAACGGCATCTGGTGGAGGGGGCGTGACGGGTCCACTTTCATGGGAAACGATGGACGCTATGACGGATAAAGAGTTTCAAGCGTGGTACAGTAATCCAAAGAACCGAGTGCTTATACGCAAATTGAGTGGTGCAGATGATGAAGATTAAGTGAAAGACTTTTAGAGAATAAGCCGCCTTTGGTGCGGGTTGGTGGTCCGGCTTTAAGCCGGTTTTTTTATAGCAAAGAAAGGTGAAATAAATGGCAACAACACATATAGGGATTAATGATCCCCATGCGTTAAAAACATGGGCGAGAATTCTTGATGCGGAGGTCTCCAAAGCAACTCCTATTGCTCCTTTGATGGGGCAGGATTCCAATAGCATTATTCAGGTGAAAACAGAGACGCAAAAAGGCAAAGGGGATTGTGTAACATTTAGTCTGCGAGCTCAGTTATCAGGACGTGGTGTGAGTGAGGGTGAAACCCTTGAAG
This sequence comes from Bartonella sp. MM97QHHN, assembly GCF_042194285.1. NCBI lineage: Bacteria > Pseudomonadati > Pseudomonadota > Alphaproteobacteria > Hyphomicrobiales > Bartonellaceae > Bartonella > Bartonella sp. MM97QHHN. The sequence continues at coordinate 1,364 of NZ_JBHIMS010000054.1, forward strand.
GCAATGAAGAGGCACTACAATTCCTTCATGATAAACTGTATATCAATGAACTTTATCATGGAACAAGAATTGCCAATGAAGGCACTATTGATAATCAGCGCACATTGTTTAATTTGCGCGAAGAAGCCAAAAACAGTTTATCAGATTGGTATGCGGACCGTTTGAGTTTGATGTTTTTCGTTCACGCTTGCGGTTATACAGCCAACAGGCTTAATTTTGAGGGAGAACTGGTTGATCTTGATCCTCTTTTTTGGGGCTTTAATGCACCATTAGCTCCAAGCAGTAAGCGCATTGTGCGACCAGAAGCAAAAACCAAGGATGAAGAGCTTACAGAAAAAGCCAAACACAGCTTTAATCTTAAATTGATAGATGAAGCGGTTCAGTGCGCTAAGCTAGCGAATCCTAAAATTAGACCGGTTCGCGTGAATGGCGAGAGTGTTTATGTGTTGTATTTGCATCCCATTCAGGTGACACAATTGCGCACTAATACAGAGACGGGTCAATGGCTTGATATTCAGAAAGCTGCTTATACCGGTTCGCGTTCCAAAAACCCAATCTTTGATGGTTCTCTAGGCATGTACAACGGTGTGATTTTACGTGAATCAGAGCATGTCACCAATGGTGTTAAATCCACGGATAGTACACGTCTTGCAGGTGTGCGCCGTGCTGTTTTGCTTGGAGCGCAAAGTGTCGTTATGGCATTTGGTAAGAGTTACGGTAAGACCCGCTATAAAATCGAAGAAGAAACCTTCGACTACAAACGCGAATACGGTTTTGGAGTGCATACAATTATGGGCATGAAGAAAACGCGTTTCCAAATGCCCGGAAGAGCACAAGGAGCCCAAGATTTTGGAACGATAGTTATCCCCACCTACAGCGGTGAAGTTGAGTGATGAGGAAAGGAAATAGGACATGGTAGATGGCGTAACAGGACACTTACACGGCAGAGATCTTCATACACATCAGGTCAGTTTTTTGCGTTTGAATATCTCGCATAAAGATAAGCATTTGACGCGCAAAATCGGGACTTTACCGCGTGGTGCAATGATCCTTTCGATTAAAGCGTTTGTGAAGACAGCGTTTTCGGATGCGAAATTAAAGATAGGCAGCACCTATGGTGGTAATGAGTTTAGTGAAAAGGATATCAAAACCCAAAGCACTCAAGATTTTACATCAACCAACCAAAAAGAGTTTGTTCCAGAAGATCAAGAGCTTACGCTTTATGCAACACGGGATAAAACAACCGCGGCTGGTGAGTGTGTTGTGGTCGTGCAATTCGTGACCAATCGTTGAGAGGTATAGGGGAAGGCTTAATTCCCCTCACGATTTATGGAGCAGATTGTACAGAGAGTTGTAAATTAAGGGCAGATAAGACAGCGACTAAGGTAGAAAGTTTAGGATCACCTGTTTTGCTTAAAGAGCGGTATAATCCACTGCGTTCGCGATTGGTTTCTTTTGCTAAGGCACTCATATTTTGTGCTCTAGCAACAATACCAAGGGCATCCGCTATATGAGAGGCATCACCAGTTTTAAAGGCTTCATTTAAAAAGACTTCTTGAGATTCTGGTGTTGTGAGGTGTTTTTCAAAGTTAAAGGTTTTCAATTTCATTTTTAAGATCCTCTAAAAGAGATAAGGCTTTTTGAATATCACTGGATTGTGTGGATTTGTCACCACCACAAAGCAATATAATGATTTTATCGCCTTTTTTTGTAAAATAAATTCGGTAACCAGCACCATAGTGGATACGTAATTCACCTATACCATTAAAAAACTTTGCATCACCCAAAAGCCCTGAACGAATTCTATGAAGCCTTGCAAGAATTATATTAGCAGCTTTTCTGTCTTTAAGTTTTTCTAACCAGTTATCGAATTCATCTGTTGTTTTTATTATCGCTACCATCAGTGCACTATACTACACAATATATATAATATCAATAGTAATAATTTTTACTGAGAGGTATTTTGATGACACGTCATTATATTCGGGTTAAGACTGGAGGACCGATACCAGTAAAGCGAGATGTTTATCGTCATAAGAGAACACTTTCGCACTTAGTGTCGGTCATTCAAGATGAGATTGATGACATAGCCGNATTAAAACCGGAGGACCGATACCTGTAAAGCGAGATGTTTATCGTCATAAGAGAACACTTTCGCACTTAGTGTCGGTCATTCAAGATGAGATTGATGACATAGCCGATGAGTATGTTCAACAAATCCAAGAAAGCATTTTTGCAGCCATTCGTTTTTGTGAACGGGAGACCTTTTACTTTAACGAAAGCCGTGATGTGGTGTTTGAGACACGGGCGGGACAAGGTGTTTATGATGCAAGCACTACCAGCCATATCGAAAGTGCTGTTAAAATCAAAAACGTTTATCTGAGTTCGATAACATATTATGCATAAAAAACCAATAAAGTCAATAGGTTGTGTGAAATTATTTTATATGAATCCACTTAAGAATCCACACTTTTATGCATGATTCATTTGATCATTTTTTATATAAGATTGCCATGCATGAATAGACCATAAAAAGCAAATCATGATACAAATATTATAACGCATGTGTGCATTCAAATGAAATGAAAAGCAGCTATCATTCATAACAGTTTATAAATCTTATGATACGTTTTTATCACAGTACAAATCACATTGTTTAAAATTTAGTTGTTTGGAATTATCGATAACATACGTTTAAAGATCACATCTTGTTTTAATGATTGGATTGTTAATCGCATGATAAAAACAAAATTAACGGTCCCCAAAATTGGGGAGCGCAAAATCTAAAGATGTTATAGTATCCTATAAGAAAGTAATCATTTAAAACTTTTATAAGCTTATAGGTTTAATTTATAAAGATTGCATAAAAGGATTTAAAGACAAGATCACTTTTAAAACGCTTTCTAAAAGTTTAGAAAATGATAAGTAATCAGCATAAATATAATATCATGACATATAGAATGAAAATCACAATGTTATGTCTTATGAAAGAGAAAGCTTTTTAATGATATAACGCAAGCAAGAAAACTTCAAAACCATTGTAATCTCACATGGGTTTTTACTCAATTTTGAGTCAAAAGCTGTAATGTTTAAAGAATGCTCTATTCTAAGATAATGCCTCCAAAAATGGACCGGCTAATATTTAAAGAAATTAGGTTTTATGAAAAGTACAAATACGCTTATGAGAACCTCTTTAAATGCACGTTTAAACGTTTGAAACATAAAATGAGATCTTTATAAGAAACGTTAAAACTTTTTTTTATTACAGTTATAACTTAGTTATCATTTGCTCTTAAAAACGTTTCATTTATGAGAAAATTAAGATTTAGCTTTCACAGCAGAGCAAAATCTTGAAAACCTTACATTTTATAAAAGCGTTTGTTTATTTTTCTTATGAAAAGCTGCTTTGTAAAAACCAACGCTTCCAAATGTAAAAAGAACGTTTTTACAAGACATTCACTTAATATGCATTTGCTTTTGATTGGATTGATAAAGCTACCGAGCATTTTGATTTGTTTGATACGTTTAATAGCCATAACAAGCGTTTATAGGCTCTGTAATTCAAATGAGTGATTAAAGATCATACGCACATTTACGTTTCTTTTGATAAGTTTTCATATCTCTCATAGAGCGCTTGCAATATGATACGTTTTGTATATATGCATTCATTACTCCATGTGGATGATTCATTTTAATCAATAAAAAACGCTATTTGAAAGCCGCGTCATATCATTTGGCACGGCTTTTTTTTATGAATGCTATCTTTTATGAGATGTTTATAGCAATGCATTTTATATGCGTTTATAACCATAAAGAATGCACGCCCCCATGTCTCTTTTTATTCTGTTTTATCAGTTATATTGACAACATTATCCCTTTCATAAACCTCACAATTTTTTGGAAC
>NZ_JBHIMS010000091.1:0-20651 GCF_042194285.1 Bartonella sp. MM97QHHN
TATGCCAATGAAAGATTAACCAAAAACATACAGAGACAACTTTCTCGTCAAGAATACGCTGCTAATAAGAAAGGCTAGATCCTGTTCTCAAGCTTTATCTATATATTCCATATCCTTATGAGTTTAAGCATTACATATTCTTATTGCAATTTTAAAAACAGATTATCGATAATGCTTCGCTTTTTCCAGAAAAAATAAAATAAAATCAATTCAAAAGGTACTTCCCAGCGGGTTGGCTTCATTGCGGGGCAGGCTAGCGCGAACTATCGCTAGCGACAGAATTTTTAAATTGACTGTACATTGTACACATAACATATTGATAAATAATGATTTCAATATGTACACTGTACAGTATGTGAAACGTTTTCTTAGCAAGAAGTAATTTTTGTTACTTGACAATTCTATAGTAATGGGTATTCTCGAATCAGGTGCCTAGAAAACACCTTAGATGCATAGCGGATAGATTGCCGAAACAGTTTATTTTCCGCATATTAAAGGCTTTGACTCATTATATGCTACATGCGTATAATAGATCTGTCGGGTGTAGTTACGCTATACAATACCCTTTATGGGAAAAGCGTGACGACGGACTATGCACCGTGTTTTCTAGCACCCGGCATTCTTTGTGGAGTGTCAATAGAAAACCTCTAACTGCATAGGAGTTCATTATGAACACTCTTATTAAAATTACAGAACAAACGATTGATCAAGAAACTGTTCAAGCCGTCAACGCACGCGAATTATATACATTTTTGGAAGTCAATTCTAATTTTAGAGATTGGATAAAAAACCGTATTAAAGAATACGGCTTCCTAGAAAATAAGGACTTTATAAGTTTCGCTAAAATTTTAGCGAAACCCAATGCCTCCCAAAAAAATCAAGGCGTTGTGAGTTTCGGTAAAAATCTCCCAAAACCTAAAGGCGGTCGTCCAAGTACAGAATATCACATCACTTTAGACATGGCGAAAGAGCTCTCAATGGTTGAACGCAATGAAAAAGGACGTCAAGCACGCCGTTATTTTATTGAATGTGAAAAGAAACTGAGAAACCAAGCTGTTGATTATTGTGATGATATACGTTTTGCTTTCCCAAAAGATTGGGACAAAATGTCTCCAATACGTTGGTAGAAGAGAGCAAACATTATAAAGCTTTAATTAAAGAAGCAAAACAAGTTTTAGAAAGATCTGTCGTAAAGGCTGCTTAGACTTAAAACACATCTCCCCTCTCCGTTCTCAAAAATGGGGAGGTGGTTGGTTTAGCTGCCACTTGCTTTTTTTAAGACTTCACCCATACGTGTTCGCCAGTCTTTTCCTTGTTTTTTAAAAGAAGCAATAACATTTGGGTCGAGACGGAGAGTAACCGCTTGTTTAGGAGATTCAACGGGTGGACGCCCACGTTTACGGCGTTCTTCTGTTACATACTTAAAAAAGGAGGCTGGTAAAACGTCTTTAGCTGGCTTTAAGCGTGCAAGTTCTTCATCTGTTAGTGGTGGGGAATCCACAGCATCCCAATCTTCTTTTGTGTAGCCACATTCTGTTTCAAAGGTTTTTTTGATAGTCATTGAAAACCTCTCTTTCTTTTTTATTAGCTCGACGAAAACTGATAATGGATATTGCTTCATTGCCAAGCTTTGCAAAAACAATAACTGTTGTGCCATCCGCAAAATGTCCAATAGCCTTCATGCGGTTTGAATGTGTTGCATCAATAAGAGCATGTTCCCAGTCAAAGTAAATAATATCAGCAAAATCAAGCTTATGTTTATCAATGTTTAAAGCTCTTTTTGGTTCATCCCACACTATCTTCATATATTTTATGTACACGAAAAATAAAACCTTGTCAATAATTAAAGTGTACAATAATTCGTATAAACCATTCAAAATGGAGCAACTATGACCAAGAAAGTTCGTGAGGGGATATCGCTTCGTGCGTTTGCCAAAAAGATGCGTGTTTCTCCTAATGCAGTGGTTTCTCGATTTAAGACAGGGAAATTTGATAAAGCTCTTTTTGAAGATGGTTCTGTCAATGAAGCCCTTGCCACAAGCATCTAGAATGAGAATCCAACAAAACGCCCTGCTCCATTTTTAGCACCGGATGGTCAACCGCGAACAAAGATCAAACAAGCCTCTACAGAGGGTGCTAATGAATACGAAATTAAACTGGAGCGAATGCAAGTTGCCCTTGAAAGCGAGAAGATTGCCCTTGAACGCTTACGCGAAACAACCGTTGACCGTGAAGAAGTCAAGAGAGCAGCGCGTGAGTTTGGAAGAGCACACCGTGACGCTATGTTGAATTTTCCTCATCGATTTGGTGCAAGCATTGCCGCACAGGTTGGATGTGATGCTGCAAGTCTAATCGGTGCCATTGATTATTACATGCGAAAGGCTTTGCTTGAAGCTGTTCATATTCCAGTTCCTTATCATGATCCTCAACCTCCAGAATGAGAGAGTTTTGGGGCGAGCAAAGAATGAATAATGGATGAGAATGCTGTTACAGAATTTTTCGCCCATGCCAATGATGCAAGACAACCGGACCCACCGTATACGGTTTCCCAATGGGCGGACAAGAATAGATACCTTAGCACCGTAGCCAGTGCTGAACCTGGATTGTGGAGAACAAAGCGGATCCCCTATTTGCGCGAAATCATGGATAATCTTTCCTCTCACAAACCGATTGAAACAACCATTGTCATGAAAGGAGCGCAGGTTGGCATGTCAGAGGCAGGACTGAACTTTTGTGGTTATGCCATTCATTATAGTCCGGGTCCTGCCCTTTATGTGATGCCGACCGTTGAGATAGCCAAAAAGCTTTCAAAGACGCGGCTTGATCCTATGATTATGGCAAGTCCCGTTTTAAGTGAACGCATAGCATAGCTCCTGCCCGTGCGCGTGACAGTGGCAATACGATGTTTTCGAAAGAGTTTGATGGTGGTGCATTGATGTTGACAGGAGCAAACAGTGCTGCTGGTTTGCGCTCTATACCTATCCGTTATCTGATTTTGGATGAGATTGATGGTTATCCTCTCAGTGTCGATAACGAAGGTGATCCAGTGATGATCGCAGATGTACCTGCCCATGAACAGAATTTAAGTCTCTGCTGGGGTAAGACAAAAAACTAAAGGAAGTTAGCTTAGCAGATGAAAAAGCTGCTAATGACATCCGCATTCTGCATGATTTTTAGGCTCAATCATTACTTGAAAACCTGTTGGGCTTTTATCATCCGCGTTGCAAGATTTTCTGAAACTCTGGCGTGATATCCCGACCGTAAACATGAACTGGCCATTCTGGATCAACAAATGGAAGCGCAACGCCCAAACCATACACAACGTCTTAAAGAAATATAGATTCAGGTTGATGTTGCTGAAAGTACTATATGTTCATGCCAAATAGCCCAGCAGTGTAAAATGCGTAGAGGCTTTGGCTGCCTCGATGCGTCCGGTTATTTTATCTATGCATTTTTCATTCTCTTCGCTACCACTACAACCACTGCTCCCTTCAAGCCATTAGATCAGCGTATCGGCATTAGTGACGAACTGATCGCTGTATGGGACGTTGAAACACAGATGTTGTTTGCTGCTGTGATATCTTTCTGTTTTGATCAAGAGTTCTTAGAAAAATTACGCCAAAATCCTTGAAAATCATGATTTTATTCACTTGATAAGCGCCTAGAATGAAACGTTACTGTAATTGTAAAAGCATTGAAAACAATGAGATAACGCCATAAACACACTATTTTACAAAGCCATAATTGAGAACCTTCAAAACGAAAAATACACCGATGCAGAACTGAAAGCGCTACTGAATGCTTTTGAATATACGATCAAGAAAATGGCTATCACGCTGGACAACAAGACTTGTGGTATGAGCTAAAGATTATGCCACTGCTAAACAATACAGAATTGACCTCTTTACGTTGATGATTGAGCCTAGGAAGTACTCGGGAAAGGGCAATGGCATGGTGTATTTGAATACGTCAGCAAGAAATTGAAAGTTATAGAAACCTGAAAAAATAAGACATATCACACAAAACGAACTGAACCTGATTAAACGGTTAGAGGTTTTTTATCAAACCTTTTATTTTTGTCTAGTAGGCTATCCCACCATCGTTGCAATCATATCGTTAAAGATGATGAGGAATTCTCAGTGAGTATTGATGAAACACAAGACGAAGAGTTGTTGCGACAAGATGCGATGATTGCAGAACTTTCTTGCTATGGCTGATTAATGCACCGCTGACAAATCGCCAACCCGATGCCTTGCTATCTTTCACCTATAATCTGAGCGGTGAAACACTCTAACTCTCAACACTGCGCTGTAAAATCTAACCGTGAGAAACACGATAAAGTGCCGGAGCAATTCATAAGTTAGATCTAGGCAGGTAGATATAAGCTCTAAAAAGCTGGTATAACGATGAGCTGTTGAAGCTGGTTTGTATAGACTATTCTTAAACTCATCCTCAACCTGATAGAATCTTTTCCTCGCCACCTTATTATAATCATAATTAGCACATTCCTACTTCAAGTAATTAATTTAAAAGAAAGGTAGAAAACTACAACTTAAATCATAATCTCACATTATTGTACCCCATCCAATATGAGAAAAATTGCACGATTTAATTGAATCTCTATAGCCTTTTCTGTTTGGGCAGCAATATGAGATGTGACATAAAATCGATCTGGACCAAGTGATAGAAGCCCTTGGGGATCATCAGTTATGCCTTTATTGTTTTCCCACTCTTGATAATATCCATCCATATAAAAGAAATTTAAATCGCCAGCCTTAAGCAGCTCTTGAACATCTGCAGGTACGACTGTTCTCGGATTGGAAAAGCAAAGGATAGATAACTTTGGATTCGCGCACGATAGGCTAAACCGATTGATGATTCCTTTGGTAGAATCATTGAAAGAAACACACATAACCAAAGCATCACAAGTTGAAACGATACCTTTGAGATCAGATCGCATAAGACCAAGTTCTTTCTCAAGCGTAGATTTTGAACTCCGGCTGGCATAGAGAATCTTCGCTTTTGAAATGAGACGTATCTTTCGGGCAAGAAGAGAGCCGATCCCTCCAAGTCCTAAGATGCCAATTCGACTTTCTGAAAGCTCTTTTCTGGGTTTTTGCCACCAAGCCGAACCATTACGCATTTGTTCATAACTATTGAAGGTACATGCAAGAGAGCTGATCAGTATGGAAAGCGCATATTCAGCTACGCTGTTGCAATTCATATGGGGTGTGTTTGATAGCCGAATACCTGTACTGCGAATCGCCTCTTCATTCACAAAGCTTGACACACCTGTGCCTAGAAGCACCAAATGTTCTAGCTTGCTCAATTCGGATAACTCTCGGCAACCAATATATTCCGGTCCTCCCAAAATATAGTGGGTCACATCCGGAAAATAAGCGCGTATTTCATCAAAATTCTTAGGATTTTCTATATGAATGATCTGAAAACCTGCAGTCTGCAATTGCACCAAATGATTTTTCAGAGACGGTAAAGCACCTGTAGCCAACAACAAGCGTTGTCTATAATTACGAGAAGATTTTTTCATGATGAATTTTCATTCTATTAGTTCAATTTCACTAATCTGTCCTCTTCACAGCTCGCTTTCAGAAATAGTAAATCTTTTTACGCATTCATCAAAAATTTTCTATCTCAATGAGCTATGAGGACAGTTTCTCTTATAATCACTCTAATCCAAGGTATTATCCGGATAGAACCTTATAATAGCTTGAATCAACATGATATCACTCATAATTTGGCTGATTAATAAGTATTTCTAACTCCCTCTCCAATACCCATGCCGCGATAACGGAAGCCGTTTCTTACATCCTGACACGCCAACACAGCGTAGAAAACCAATTGGTTTCCCTTTAAAATACCACATTATGTACCTTCTCGACCTTATAACTACGCGGCTATAATAATCCCATACTTTGTGTGATATATCCTAGTATCATTACGGAATTCCCCTTGTAATAATAGAATCTACTATTTTAGTGCTCATGACTAAGCTATTTAAAGCTTTTCAAGCTTGAAATTAAAGTTTTTTACGAAGCCATCATTTGTTTCAGCGGGTCGTTGCTGCCTGTTAACAATTTTTTTAAGTTGTTCCTTGTGTATCTGAAAATATGATTTCTGCGTATGCTGCAAGCTTTCCTTTATATAAAAATTGACTTTAGGTAAATTCCACGGTGGTATCGATGATAAAAAATGGTGTTCTGCATGATAGTTGCTGTTAAAAAGAAAATACTTTAGAATCCTACTCTTAAGATAAACCGTTCGTGTATTTGATAACTTATTTTTACTCAAGCTACATTCATAGTGCTCGGCAAAAGATGTATAAAAGTTAAATGATAAACCAATCTGCAACGGCAACCAATATCCCATTAAGCTGCGCTTTGGATAATAGAAAGTTACAAATACAATAACAACCATCCATCCTAGAAGCAATAGCGTATCCAGCTTCACATAGTTAAGCTGTTTCCTATTCTTAATAAAGAATGGACCATAGTTGAATAAGCTTGCAATAGATAATCTGAAAAAACCATAGATAAAATCTAGATTTGATAAAGCCAAAAAATAGCTCGGAAAAGAATTAAGCTCTCCTTTCGGTTCTGTATCCCCTGGTTGAGATGTTCTTTGATGATGCACCAAGTGAAAAAACTTATATAATGAAAAATTCATTAATATAGGCATTGAAAAAAGCGTTCCCAAAATACGATTTAATTTTCTGCTGGCAAATAACGTGCCATGACCACAATAATGCATAACTGAAAATAATCCCGAAAACAGAATGCCCAGAAGTCCGTCTGCAAGAATCCAAGTGTAGATGCTATCAAATTTAATTGCGAGCAATAAAATAGTTAGGTAAACTAAAACCATAATCAATAAACGCCCTAAACCTTTATACGACTTTCGTTTCGACAGCTCTTTTAAATGCGGCTTTATGGCTATAAAGTGGATCCGTTCTAACTCTTCTAATTCATTATCAGTCATTAAATTAATAATACCTCCATTGGAAATAATTTTATTTCTCTATTAAAAAGCATTAACTCTTAATATACCTAAAGCACTGCCATTTTGTACGTTGATAATATGCTCACCATTCCCAGCACGAACCATACCTCCACAAAATTTTTCATTAAACATATATAAGCCAAACACAATATTTGAATATTCTTTGCTGTTTTTTTTAGCTTTATCAACTATCGTAACATCGTATTTATTACTCTCAACGAAACTTTGAACAATGTACTTTTCTTCACTTACAAGTATATCTTCAATCTTTTGTCGCCATATTTTTTCAGAAACATCTCTTCCTACTACAACTCCTCTCCCCCCACAGCCAATAGAAGGTTTCATTACATAATTTTTTTTGTTCATCGTAAGGATAATTTCCATAGTATTATTATCCAGAACGAATGTCTTAGGAATATACTTATCAACTAAAATGCGCTCTTCAGGTGACAGCAATCCACTATTTAAAGCTTTATAGATCAAAGCTAAGTTCATTTTATTCATTAGAATTTCGGATAGAGGTGAAATTGTAGGATACAGAAATTTTTCTTTTATCAGTGCAAAATAGGTTTCATATCTATCTACATTTCGGTCCACATCAATGTAAGAAAACAGCTCAAGAGCAATAACAGGCTCATCAAAAGAAATATTTTGCAATTTAGCTGCTGTAATGACCTCTATTTTTTCGATTCCGCAATGCTGTAATCCGTTCATAATCCACCGTGTTGCTTCAGGTTCATGTATATAGTAATCATCATCCTCAATAATGAGAATTCTATTTACTTTAATTTTATGCATGTATTTTTTTAGATAGTCTGACAATCCGAATAAAGGATGAACCCAAGTTTCGTTACTGTTGCAATCTAGAGTAGTTTTTAGCTCTTGAAGCTTCTTTTGGCATACGCCCCCTAGAGCCAAGCCAGCATTCAATTCAATTACTTTTATCTGATTACCTGAAATAAAAAAATCCCAACGATATGGGATACAATCACCTTGTATCTTGAATCTCTGCAATACAGAAATTAACTGGTCACTTAATCCTAAATTTTTAAACCACTGTTTTTGACTTCCTGAAAATAGCTTATCCTTTAAAGAAAATATCATCTTATACAGGCAGTAGAAATCGTTTGCTAAAGCTTGGGTCTGATGTTTTTCGAAAATGAACGAGGATACCAATAACTTCCATCCAGGTAAAATAAACCCATCTTCTAAAGCGACTTTCTGCATTTGAAATAAGAGGTCGCTTGTCTCAATGTCCGCTTTAACCATTACATTAAAATTGAAATCTTTATGAATGGTATTTACAGAAAATTGACATAATGCATTCTGGGTATCAGCTAGTACAGATTGACGATTTGTTGAAGTAAAAACAATATCTGCTAGAGTATTGGAGTAGCTCATTTCAGCAGAAGCGCTTTCTCCTACTGAAGCTGTTCTTATATAATAAACTTCAGATTTATAGCCTATTTCTGGTAAAAAAATATTTTCAACATTAATTTGTGAAATATTATTTGGTAGCTTGGGAAAGTGAATTAATGAAGCAGCTTTTAATCTAGGCTTAGCATATTTTTCTTCTATACTCACACCAATAGAAAGTAAGAAATGTCCCTCAATTATATCAATATCTGAAGAGGCTTTAATCATCATCGGAATTAAACCACCTGCTGGACGCAACCCGACTTCTAGAAATAGGTGTGGACTTGAATCACGATAAAACGCTTCAATATGAAGCGCGCCATTTGGAGGATTAAAAGTTTCAATGACTTCTGTAATAAACTTATTCCACCGAAGCAGCTTTTGTCTGTCTGTTTCAATTATAGAAACTAGAGGAGCACCATTAATAGCTCCATAACCAGCATTTTCTTGGTAACATCCTACAGAATAGAAAACGCACTTAGTGTTTTCTACCAAGACATCAATATGATATAGGTTATCACTAATATATTCTTGTATTATAGAGTCTGATATCTTTTTAAGAGCATTTAATGCTTCATTTTGATTTTTGCATAACATGACCCCAATTGAAGCTGCTTGATCTACGGGTTTTATTACAATCGGATACGTAGTACGGTTACTGAACACGTCTTCTTTTGTATATTGCACAGGTTGAACAAGTTTTCCGGTTTTGCTGATTTGCTCCGCCATCATAGCCTTATTTCTGAACCTTAGCATTTGCTCTAAGCTTAGCTTTGGCTTTAATTTGAAAAATTTTTCAAGATAATGTGCACTTGAAACTGCAAACTCTTCCATAGCAACAATGTGTGTAGGCTTAAAGCTATCAGTTATTTTAACAGCTAAGCTTTTTAAAACTTCAATATTTTCCATATCACTAATCTGAATACAGTTTTTTTGAGGAGCGCTAGAAGTTTGATTATAACATTCTTGAATTATAATATATTCGCCAATTAGGTGAGTATATCTCTTTACGATATCTTCTACTTCAGCCTTCATCCGTTCGCTCGTTACGAGAATTACTGGAAAAATTAAACCTTTTGTTTTTGCCATAGTCCCCTCACCCTCCAAGTAAAACCCGTTTTTTCATTAAAACTCTAAAGAATTGCCACGCAACAAAGACACAAATTACAGTTGAAAGCCAATAATAATATATTAAACTTGAATATGGGTTTAATAGTGCCGTTACAGTTATGCCCGCACCTACCAATGAGGGCACAAGAGAGATTATAGCTATCAAACTCACCACGCTAAATAGATGCGGTGGCAATAGATTGAGTTTGAACATCTCGCTATGTATATATTCAACAGGAAGATATTTTTGACTTAAAAGTGAAATAGAATGCAGAAACGTTACAAAGGCTAGATTGGAAATGACAGTAAAAAAAACTGTCAACAAAGTAATTGTTATAGACAGCAGAGTGAAATTCAATTTGGGCATATTAACATACAATGCGTCTAAAATCAGTAAACCAAAGAGTATTAGTAAGTTATTATTATTCGCCCATCGCAATAACATATGATAAAAGAGTGGAACTGGCTGCATTAAGAGCGGCTCTAATTTTCCTGAAAGAAGCGCATAAAAAAAATTATTTATCGATGAAGCAAAAGTGTTTAGTAATAATGATATCACTAACATAAAAAAAATAAGACCGTTAAATTCTTCTAGAGTCCATCCTTTTAATGAGCTCGTATTTTGATAAATAGAATCAGCATATAATAATCTAATAAGGGTCACGATAAATGTTAAGGCAATGTACCCCACGAGATTGGCTTTATAGGCGCTGGAGTTTTTCAAACTATTTGAAACATAAGCTTGAAATTTTCCCATAATTTTAACCTCCTGCTGTTTCATATTTAGTCATAACAACTTTCCAATAAATTGCGCAAAGAACAATGAATACAAACATATATAAGTTTAACTGAAGAGAATATGAGATTAAATTACCAATATTGGGGTCGATAATCAGTTCAGCGGGTGCGGCAATGATAAATCTGAACGGATTATAAAACATGATAGGTGCTATAGTTTCAGGCCAAAAGCTTGGGGGCAACATGGTCCCGCCTAATATGCCTTGCAGCGCAGATAACAGCGCTAAAAGAAAATCAGGCCGAACAAATTTAAATGTGCTAAGAGCCATAAAAAGACCAATTAAATAACACAATATTTGGGTCTCTATGATATAGATAATCGTCCAGAACCAATAGAACGGGCTTATAATTTCGACTTCAAAAAGAAAAAAACAAACAGCCACAATGATAATAATTGGCCATGCATAGATAATAGCACCACCCAAAAAATCCCAAAATCTTTGAACCGGAATGGGTATAGGCCAAAGTAAACGGGGTTCGAGTTCACCAGCTTGAATGTTTCGTGCAAAATATTCAATCACACTGTAAGAATTGTTAAGCCGCCAAAATGCTATAGAAATTGCAAAGTAGAACATTAATTGCTGAAAATTATACCCGCTTACACTTTCCTCCGCATTGCCGGCGTAAATATAGTGCCAAATAATATATTGCGTGATAAAAGGAATACTCGTTGCCAATAATAGATCGATTATGAGCATATATTTATCAATAAGGATCTCCTTGACGGCTATAAAAGCGAATAGCTTTGCACAACCAAGATATAGCCGCACTGTATTTAGCATCAGGAAAGGTTTTAAACGCATTCTTGCTTCGCCCTGTCCTTAAATTGTTTTAAATAAATGTCTTCAAGAGAAGGCGGAGAAAATTGAATTAAGATATTTGGCTGATCCATGACAAGCTTTTGTAAACATTCAAACATTTTATCTTTGATATCTGCGTCAATCAGCCATTCCATTTTCGATTGCGTCATGGCTTTTGAAATTATTTTACCTTGAGTTGAAATATGATCAACAGCTGCCTTGACTTGTTCAATAAAATCATCCGAAAGTGGGCGCTCTTGTACAACAAGTGAGCTTGTTACAAAATTGCCAACTTTTTCTGATACTGTACTGACAGAACCATCAAAAATAATTTCACTTTCCTTGAGAAAAACAATCCTAGAAGCACAATGTTCTATATCCGCCATATCATGGCTTGTTATGATAATTCCTTTATTTTGCTGCTTAACAAGACTGTGAAGATATTTGCGCAACTCATATTTGGATAGGATATCCAGCCCAACAGTCGGCTCATCTAATATCAGTAAGTCGGGGTCATGAATAAGGGCGGCAACAACTTCACATTTAACCCTTTCCCCAAGGCTTAAATTTCGAACCTTCCTATTGAGTATTGAAGACAGACCCAAAGCTTGCGTAAGCTCTTCCAGCTTTAACATGAAATTTTTACGATCTATATCATAGATTTTCTGTAATACAGCATAACTGTCTTTAACAGGCAGATCCCACCATAGGCTAGACTTATGTCCAAAAACAACGCCGATTCTTCTTAAGAAATCATAATCGCGATGTGAAGGGGAAGAACCCAACACCCTAACATTGCCGCAATCAGCTTTTTGTAAGCCGCAAATTGTTTTGACTAATGTGGATTTTCCTGCTCCATTTGGGCCCAAAAGTCCTAAACACTCTCCAGCTCTTAACTGAAGCGTCACGTTTTTTAATGCATATTTATCATTATTTTCTTGCCTCTTTGAGGGAAGAAAATAATCCCAGAAGGCTTTCTGACTTTTGTAAACCTTTGAGACATCCCTTACATCAACCAAAATTTTTTGATTATTCACCTTAACCATCAAGCTACCTTTCGAGCTTTATTTATTAACAGTTCCGCAATCGCATCTGGAAACTCAAATCGATCCATTAAAATGTCTGGCTCTGGATTAACTTCAATAAGGTAAAAATTCTCCCCTGCTCCTTCTATTATATCTACGCCTGCAATATCAAGTCCAAGAGCCTTAACAGCATCTAGAGCTAAGGAAGTAGCGAGATTATCAAATTTTTCTGGAGGCAAAATCTCAATGTGTCCTCCATGTGTACCATTGCAAATTGGGTACAATCCACCGGAATTAAAAGCATACCTTTTATTACAAACCTTAACTTCACCACTGACAATATCGCATCGCCAAATAAATCTACCCGGATTTTCAATGAAAGACTGAATTATAAATTGTCCATCACGCTTTAACCATTTTTTTATTTCATCCAGAGGTGGATTTTTTGCTGCAAATATCTGTACTTCATTCGAGCAAAAACCCAATGTTGATTTAGCCACTAAAGCTATATCCTTATTTAATAGAAACTTGTTGAATTGATTTAAGCTTTGAAATATATGAGTCTCTGGGATTGGAAAATCAAGTTTAGCCAAATAGATTGCTGTGAGAGCTTTATCGCGAGCTAATTGATAAGACAATGGTTGGTTAATTATCGCGTTGTTGACTGAAGGTAGATTTGCAAGCTGTATAAATTGAGAGTGATAAGAACACCTAAATTCTGCCAAGCGGTCCATAAAAATAGCGTCAAATTCGTCAAGATTTGAGGTAACTTCATTTGGGGCTGCTAATATTCTGATTTCTGACCAGTGAATAAACTCTGTATTAAAGTTTTTTCTTATAAGCGTAGCGTGCACTCTCTCTAAAAGAGGATGCATTTCATCATAGATAATCGCAATCATATATGAATGCATTGAATTTTCCTTAAAACTTAAGCTGTTTTTTTATATTGTTAAAGAATATGCGCCTCTTGAGTTTATGCAAAGGAGGAATATGATCTACAGTGACCAGCTCAACATCTATTTTTGAATGAAAAAGATAACACATTTCATTCGTAAAGTTCTTAATGCATTGCATCGCTTTGTTGGTAGGCGGACCGCTTTTCCAAACCGTTAAAATCCGTATCTTATTAACTTCTTCTTGTATTACTCTAAATTCAATGATGCCAGCGTCATCATGACTCAACCATTTTTCTGCAATTTCTAACATCATACCTGAAGGTACTAATCTATTACTTATACTCATAAATGCATCGTCTATTCTTCCATGTATTGCTTTTATTCGTCTATAGGATGACCCACAGCAACACTTTTCTCCAGCCCAACCATTATTACTTCCAGCTGTTTGCCCATACCACTGCCCAAAGTCACCTTGATCATAGCGGATTATAGGCATAGCCATGTTCCATAGTGAAGTACCAACAATCCTGCCAAAATCACTATGGCTATCAGTAATCAGCTCAATATGCGTGTCATGCTCCAAAAGGTGGTAGTTTCCTTCTGTACATTCATATGCCATCAAACCGACTTCCTCACTACTGTACTCATCTCGAACTTTTACATTTAATGATACTTCTAACCTATCCCGTTGGGTTCTAGTTGAAGTTTCAGAATTAGTACTCAAGCAAGTGACTCCCAGCTCCCCTAAATCTATATTAGAATCTGCTAATTTTTCTGCGGCACTAAATATTGAAGAAATAAATTTAGGTCTGAGCAGCTGAATATGCTGCTTGATTGACTCTATTGGGCAACGTTGAGATACCGTAAAAACTCGATAAAACCCACATAAGTTAGTATGCCACCAATGAGCATGATTAATATTATATATCCATTCTTTGGGATTTAGTTGATTGCCCGACATTTCTTCAAACATATTCATGCGATGGATTGTATCAATTTCAGTGAGCGATTGATCCATCATTATTTGTACTGGTCTACCCGTAGATCCAGTAGTTTCAAGGCCACGCAGTTCATCATGGAGCAAATGACTTGACAAATGATATGAATTGAGATCTCCTACAAAAGGTAAATGCTCTCGTGAAATTATTGGCAGTCGCGTAAAATCATCATATGATCGAATTTCCCCTACACTATAGCCTATCTCTTTATATAGATCACGATAAAAAGGCACTGATGTAAAAGCCCAGTCAACTAATTCTCCTAATCTCTGAAGTTTCCATGTGCGCAGGCTAACATCATTAGATCTCACTTTTAACTTTAGCATATTACGTGTATAGGACCATCTAGATAGCACCTTAGATTGAAGCCAAGGTAATTCTGGCTTTAAGAAAGCCCAATCTATTTTAAACCTTTCTATATCTTGAGCAACGTTAGAGCCTAATGTTTGCATATTCAGCCCCTATCTCCAACCACTGGACACAGCTTCACGTAACCTCTGCAATGCTAATTCAAATACACTGTCTTGCTTCATTAAACTTGCCCTCACAAATTGATGCCCTAATTCATCAGGACTACTCCAATAGAAATATCTACCAGGCAAAAGGCACAAGCCAAAAGCTTTACAGTGCTGCACGAATTCAAGATCACTAAAACCTGTTGCAGAGCAATCAATCCACTCTAACGGCATAACCGATGCAATAGATTTTTTTGCTATCTCTAAATTTGTTTGATTTAATATATTACGAAAATTAGTACGCCTAATATCCACTTCTTTCCATAATACTTCTTCTAATCCAATCTCGGATGCTTTTTCAACAATTCTGGTGATTACTTCCAAACTAAAGGGAGACACACATAAAAATATTTCCTCGTAAATTTGTTGTATTGCACTTTTAAGCTCAGAATGGAAGAGCATTAAGCTAGCTTTCATATCCTGCGTTGGAAAAGTCTTACCAGAATCTTCAATAATTACATATTTAACACCTGAACTATCCAATATCTTATGATAATCTGGTTTTCTACGATCATAAAAACTAAATGTAGCATCAATAACCAGTATGACAGTATACTCGCGACATACGTCAGCGATATTTGCAAGCTGGTTTTCATTAAAGATCATCCCTGTAGGATTGTTTGGATTTACTATAAATAAAGCGTCTAAACTATTTTCAAGAAAATACTTCGAAAGTGCATCTTTATCTGAAGACAAAATAAATAAATCATCTTCTAGAATCGGCACTAAGTTTACGTTGCGCCTTCTCATCAGTAGAGGGAGATTATCAAAACATGGTAATAAGAGAGCTGTCCTTTTTCGAGTGCAGGCTAAGTATGCACCTACTATATCAATAGAATTAGAGGCTGTCGGGCAAATAAGATATTCCGCATGTCTGGCCATCGTCGGTGATTTTGACAACTCACCCCATTTTTGAATGAATCGCGCCTCTATCTCAGGTATTTTGTGTGATTTTGCCCAGTCCCAACTATCTTTTAATCCCACAATAATATCATTAAAGCTCTCGTGAAGATTGTGATATGCATGACCATCCGCAAGATTTGCTTCTTGTGTTAAAGCAGACCTTTCATAGTACGTTAGTGCAGACTTAAACAATTGCTCCCCCCCACTATCTCTGAGTTTCAAGATACTTGTTAATACTAAAATAAAAATAAATCAATATTATTATTAAAAATATTTACTACGTCTCACGGAAATTTTTAAGTATTTTTAATAATTATAAATACTTAGCTATCTATAAAAATTTAACTTATTTTATAATTATGTGATTCACTGCTGTGGTTAGAAGGATTTATCATATTGCATCTGTAATTTTAAAAGTGTTTGGCCAGCATATCGAAGGCAATATGCCCCCTTGGAAAGCATAGCGTGACGTAGATTCTGTACTATTTGGCAATTTGCTGGGGAAATAGATCAAATATTCTTACCGAAAGAAGGAATGATGTCCGCCTTTCATGTGCTAATATTCAAAATTCTGATACTACAAGCTCTGCACAGTCTATCAAATGATAAGATACCAAAACAAAAGCTGAGTTTACTGAATGTCATAGGAATTAAATGAAACTTTAAATTAAAGATAATTAAATCAAAAAAATTGACTGCTTCCTAAAAAAACTACCTAGAAAATTGAAAACTAATCATGTTTTCAATGAACCCCAAAGAGATTCAAACGCAAGATTAGTACATTACTTTCAGTAATGTACTTAGAAATATATCGAGAACAGAAATCAAACCAGTACAAAGCACTGCAACATAAAATTTTCTTATCGTTATTTTCAGAGCAATTATTGGTGCTATTCAATGGTGAGTGTAGCAGTTTAAAACTCAAAGGGGTTCAATACAATGCCATTTCTAATAAATCAGTGTAGCTTGACAGCAAGTTTTATACAAATTCATTTTTTTAATGATTTTTAAAGGGGGCTCAAATGGTCTTCAAGAACCTTGAAAGATCATTTAAAGACCCTTTATCGGTCTTTTTTCTTCTCCTAAATATCATAATTGGTGATGAAAAGTTCCTTACAGCAATTATATTATTTGAAGAGTTACACAAATAAACTGTTCTCACCTTTTTTATATAGAATTGACTAAAAATCTTTCTGACTTCTGTCACATCGTTTAAAGACAGAAGAAACTTTCTCTTTAGTTGTGCAAGGAGCCTAGACATCGCCGGATAATCTTACCGCTTAAACAAATTCCTCCCATAATAATCCTCATGCTCCAGTAAGTCAATTCAAGATAAAACAAGGTATTTGGATGGTCATAACGTACAATAAATCAGATCAGTCTAAATATTCAACTGTAACACCTGCTAAACAAGGGTAAATAAGCTTTAATACGCCTTCAATTTTTAAAATATTAAACCGCGCGCTACGGCGGATTTCAACACTCATCGTACGATTGGATACATTCCTTCTAAAACTTAATCGCTTTAAATATAAAAACCTTGAAGCCCGTCTAAATACGTTAGGTTTTCTGGATCCTGCTGTATTAAACGTTGAAACTCCTCACGGCTACTAATTTTAAACTCTAACAGTTCTATAAATAGAGTGTTAACGGCGTTACAACACCCGAAAAAAATTCAGCATAAATACTATGAGGAATATCTTCAATGATTTTGACAATAGTTTTAGCTAACCTGCTTTTGCCACCAATATAAACAGCAGCTGGTGTAACTGGATCAACAAATTTTAATTTTTCATCGTAAAGTACATCCATCATTTTTAATACTCTTCCATCTATATTATCCATCTTCTCACTGTTTTAAGTGATAAGAAGTGACTGTGATATCAAGTTGTGTTGTATTGGACAGATGTGTTCCAAACTATCCCCCTTGGCTAGACCAACTCAGCCTCTATCTAAAGAGAAGAATTTTCCCTTTTCCTTAAGCGATAGGATGACTTGACCCTATTGCTCTTTCGCTAACCAAAGTGCAAACATTGCATTTTCATCTCATGGAGCATCATGATCAATCAAAGGTGCAGGTTACTCTTTTGATTTTCCGTTTTCACAAAGTTTTTTTCCCTTGTCAGGCACTTCTAGGGTAATTTCTGATCTGTATCCGCTTGTTTTCTCATAGCGGTGGATCATCGTTGCAACTTTCCAAGAGCCATTAATTTCTTCACGAAACCCTTGCAACAAAAGAAGTTAACCAGCCATGATTTAGGTATACCCTTGTAAGGTCAAAGAATCATTACCCGTAGTACGGCAGAGCCTATCTGATTCTGAGATGGCAGCAAGCTAAAGTCTCCTCTTAACAAGTGTAATAACTGCACAGACGCCGCACAAGGACCTGTAAAACCTGTTTAATGTTTTACTTGATGCTGTTGCCTTTGGAGGTGATCAAAATAACGCGCTTCTATGATACTATATTGAATGCGGAGCTCGTGCATAAATTACCAATGCGAACAATCACATTGATCGATTTCTTGTAAAGATAAATTATCTCCGCTTAAAAATAAAACTTATTGTCTTGG
Source organism: Bartonella sp. MM97QHHN (assembly GCF_042194285.1). NCBI lineage: Bacteria > Pseudomonadati > Pseudomonadota > Alphaproteobacteria > Hyphomicrobiales > Bartonellaceae > Bartonella > Bartonella sp. MM97QHHN. Next base: position 18,049 of record NZ_JBHIMS010000091.1, read on the forward strand.
ACTCCCAAACGCGCATGCATCTAGTCAACAAAACGTGTTAAAAAATTAATTGCCGACTGATCTGTACAAATCACATAAGGCAAAATTTGTTTGATAAACCGTGAGCTCACCTTTGCTTGATAACCATGACTTTTGGCTAATTTTTCAACAATCTCACCAATGGTTTTATAGTCAAAATGTTCACTGCTTTGTTCTTGAACTTCTCACACATCGAAGCACTTTTTCCATAAAGGTGGAAAGCTCTTCCTAAAACGATTAGAAATTAAGCCAGTCCACATAAAATTGATGGGAATCTAGCATTATCAAAGAATCTTTCATAGTATAGCTCCTATTATTCTGTTTTCTTCACTCTGTTCCGCCATGTAATGCATTGGCTTGTACCCATTGCAAAGCGTGACGAACCGCATGCCCCATCAGAGCAGAATCACGCGCGCAATTGACATGGACCCTAACATTTTGATGTTGATGAACAATAGAACACTCTTTGTCCTTTTGTTCTGTGAGAGGGAAGTTTGCATGATTAGCACCCGCAAATTGGGCAATGGGCTGAATAGCTGATTTGCCTCCAAATACACTTTGCAAAGGCAAAAACTCTTTTAAATCAATTGACCCAATCCATTCTTTAATGCAGCAGGGCAAAGATTTACAAAAATCCATCAATTGTGTGATTGAGTCTTTAAAACCATCGAAACAGTCCAAGTAGCTAAATTTTCTCCTGGCTTGTTCCATAACAATCTTAACACTGCCAGAAAGCTTTTTTTGTACAAAAAAGCCACTCAAGCATCCCTAACAGTTGGAAAATTTTTGTTTAAAGCCATCCTATAAATCTTTAAAGCTTTGTGTAACAGAGACAAATCCTTGTTTGAATTTTTGCCAAGAGCGAGAAAAAACAAAGACATTAGCGATAATGTTTTCCATCAGGTGATGCTTGCCGTATCAGCACCGCAAAAAGCATGACGGCTTCAAAGGTATGTCCAAAACGCATGTTATCTTCCGTGTAAGCCCTTTCATAAAAGAAGAAAAACGATCCCAATATTTCCACAAAGCAAAACTAACAGCGATAATAACAGCATCAATAACAGAGGCAATGCCTGCCCTAACCACTTCCCTATCACTGTCCCTATCCAAAAAATGTACTAGCAAAGCAGCAACCAATAAGCCCAACGAGCCGCTACCCTGAAGCGATGAGTAAACGCCAACTTGCCGTCAGTATGCAACTAACAACATCAGTCTTGATAAAAGAACTAATTAATTGAAGATGATAGAGTCTATTTCAATGTTGAATTTACACCAACAACACTAGCAGAACATATCACATTCCGTTCACGCATTGTGAATGATTATTTAGAGGAGATCTTTTAATGGCTATCCCCGTTTTACCAAGAGTTTTGAAATATTTTAACATTTTTGTCGACGGCATTCCCTATCAAGCAAAATGTGAAAGCGTAACATTACCGAATTTGAATTTGGTTGTTGAAAGTTATCGTGGTGGAGGCATGGATAGCTCTATTGAAGTTGACCTTGGTCTTGAAACCCTCACACTTAGCATGACCATTTCTGATTGCTCTCCAGAGTTGATGGCACTGTTGGGGCGCACTGATGTCGACATTTCATTACGAAGTTCAATGCAAGCGCAAGGCACACCAGCAGAAGGTGTTGTCATTACCATGAGAGGACTATGCAAAGGCTTTGAAATGGCAGAATGGCAACCAGGCAGCAAAGCAACATCCACAACTACCTTCACATTGCAGTATTTCAAATATGTCCAGAAGGACGTTGAAATCGTTGAGATAGATGTCCTCAACTTGGTGAGAAAATTCAATAGCGTCAATCAACTCGCAGACCATAGAGAAAATATAGGATTATAAAAATGACAGTCCAAACAAGCATTACACATAAATTATTGATACCTGTTACTTTTGAAGGAAAAGAGCACACCACAATTACCTTACAGCGCCCCAAAACAAAAGATGTGCAAGCAATCGACAAAAAAGAAGGCATAGAGCAAACAATTGCTATGGTTGCACGCCTTTCTGGATGGGCACATGAAGCGGTTGNTGCTATGGTTGCACGCCTTTCTGGATGGGCACATGAAGCGGTTGGAGAACTCGATATTAATGATTTGTCGAGCATTGGAGAGATTTTGGAGTCTTTTATCAAGCGGCGGGATACCTCGACTGGGAAACCGCCGCTAAACTCATAGCCGATATTGCCATTGTGTTCCATTGGTCCCTTTCAAAGATGATGGAAATGGAACCGCAAGAACTCATATTCTGGCGAAATCAAGAAGCAGAAAGGTATAAGACAAAATGAGTGAAAAAGTTGCTGATGCAAAGGTGAAACTGTCTCTTGAAGACAAACTCACCGCGCCTCTTAAACGTGTACAAAAAAAATTCGATACATTGTCTAAAACACTCTCACATAGTTTGGGTATTCCGCGCTTTTCTGCTGCTGTCAAAAACATGACGTCAAGTTTGAAAGGTGTTCAAAGTGCTCTTGGAGTGGCGGCAAGCCGTGCTTCGGTCTTTACTGGTGTCTTGGGGCTTGCTGGTGGTGGTCTTGTGGCAAGTGTAGCCGCCCTCACCATGAAAACCATGCATCTG
>NZ_JBHIMS010000072.1:0-1924 GCF_042194285.1 Bartonella sp. MM97QHHN
CTTTTTTTTGCACAGGCCTATAAAAATGGGGAATTAGACGATATTCTAACGCGCAAGAAGCCAAAACAGCGCTCGATAAGTTTCACAGCAGCAATGCGCGTTCTTAAAACACAAGGGTGGTTTTCTACGGAGCCTAGAAAAATGTGGTTGGTTTTGCCCGACCGCTTTATTCAATTTGATTTTGGTTTTATACGTCTTCATGATAATTACAATGTCCGTATTGAAGCTGAAATATCTAATGAAATTATTTCTGTAGCTTGTAAATATATTCACTATAGTGGGGAGTATCGGTGCATATCACCTACAAATACTTATAATTCTTTTAACACGATTGGGGGGGGGATTTTTAGTGGTTTTGATAAAGGCATTGATATTTGTGTAGAGACATTAGATGAGCAAGAGCTTATCAAAATCTCTGAGCGAATAATACAATGGGCACGTGCCCAAGATTTACAAGCATCAATAGAAAGCAAAACACGTGTTCAAAAGTATAGCTACAATATACGTATAGTCTGGCATTTAGCTTGTTTAGCATTGACAGGTCAAATTGATATCCTGAAATCTTATCAAAATTTTTTAGAAGNAGCTTGTTTAGCATTGACAGGTCAAATTGATATCCTGAAATCTTATCAAAATTTTTTAGAAGCCGGTACGATTTCTGGACATTTAGAAGACCGTGAAGTGGAGAAGTATGTTAATCACGCAGTTCAATTTGCTGAAGAGCATCTGAAAATCTTTAATGAGCGAAAAGCCATAGATGATCGTCTTAGTTTGCAAGATTTGTCTTTTCTTAATACAGTTTCTGAAGACTTAAAAAGGATGGGGTGGATAGTTTATCGCGATAAGAACTATGATCGCAATGCTTATTTTGTAAGTAAAGACCGTATCATCAATATAATGTACAGTCTTCAAAGTGATGAAGAAGAGCCGATTGTTGTATTTAAGGCTTCGCTTTCAACACTTGGCTTTTCTACTGCTCATAGAGAGATGTTTCCTAGATTGCCCCAATATATAGCTCTCAAAGAGGCAGAAGAATTTTATACAGTTTCTAGTACTGAATTGGATGAAGGCAAGCTAAAGGAGATTTGTACAGATATACTTGAGTGGGCTGATCGGCAAAATGTCAATCAAATCATCTATGATTATGCCGCTTTGCCAACAAACAGTGAAGCTCACCTTGTGGCACGTCACTTTATAGCACTCATTCTGATTGGTGATATTGAAAAGCTCAAATTTTATAAGGAAAGTTTCAGGGCAAAGAACCATCTAGGCTTTGTGGAAGGTATCACGAAATATACGATTGACAACTCTCTTACTCTTGCACGGGGTTATCGAGCAGGTTTTCCGAAAAATGCACCGATTTTAAGCTTGGATGCGCAAACAGCATCTGTTGCTTCTAAAACAACTTCTGTTGAAGTGGCAGAAGAAGTAAATGAAGCGGATGACACTGATGATCGTCTCACCATGGAAAGTGCTCATGCACTTTTAAAAATCCTAGGCTGGTCAACCGAGAAAATCAATGAGAATGATTATATGGCAAGCTATCAATTGGCTGATCGTGAAGTAGATATTCTTTATAACGACGAAATTGCCAAAGACTACCCGCAATTTGATAGCGCCTTTATGATTAGCACGGGCATTCTTTCCACCGCTTGTAAATTCATTGATCCTACCCACACGGAAGATATTCCAGATATACAGCTTAATTTTGAAGCCAAGGGATTAGAAATCTTTGAACCAGAAGTTACTGCGGATCGCTTAAAGCAAGCACTTGATGATGCGCTAGAATGGTCAGTCAAAGACATTGACCTTTCTAAAAGACTTCGCTCTGATTATGGTATAGCTCCTTGGGAAAAAGGCGCCACGTCTAAAGCAAACGATACGGATTATGCTTTACTTCATCTTGGCGCTCTTGCCTTATTGG
>NZ_JBHIMS010000086.1:0-1174 GCF_042194285.1 Bartonella sp. MM97QHHN
AGTTTTGAAATATTTTAACATTTTTGTCGACGGCATTCCCTATCAAGCAAAATGTGAAAGCGTAACATTACCGAATTTGAACTTGGTTGTTGAAAGTTATCGCGGCGGTGGCATGGATAGCTCCATTGAAGTTGACCTTGGTCTTGAAACCCTCACGCTTAGCATAACCATTTCTGATTGCTCTCCAGAGTTAATGGCACTCTTAGGGCGCACTGATGTCGACATTTCATTACGAAGTTCAATGCAAGCTCAAGGCACCCCCGCAGAAGGCGTCATTATTACCATGAGAGGGCTTTGCAAAAGCTTTGAAATGGCAGAATGGCAACCGGGGAGCAAAGCAACATCCACGGCTACATTCACATTGCAGTATTTCAAATATGTCCAGAAGGACGTTGAAATTGTTGAGATAGACGTCCTCAACTTGGTGAGAAAATTCAATGGCGTCAATCAACTCGCAGACCATAGAGAAAATATAGGATTATAAAAATGACAGTCCAAACAAGCATTACACATAAATTATTGATACCTGTTACTTTTGAAGGAAAAGAGCACACCACAATTACCTTACAGCGCCCCAAAACAAAAGATGTGCAAGCAATCGACAAAAAAGAAGGCATAGAGCAAACAATCGCTATGATCGCACGTCTTTCTGGATGGGCACATGAAGCGGTTGGAGAACTCGATATTAATGACTTGTCGAGCATTGGAGAGATTTTGGAGTCTTTTATCAAGCGGCGGGATACCTCGACTGGGAAACCGCCGCTAAACTCATAGCCGATATTACCATTGTGTTCCATTGGTCCCTTTCAAAGATGATGGAAATGGAACCGCAAGAACTCATATTCTGGCGAAAACAAGCAGCAGAAAGGTATAAGATAAAATGAGTGAAAAAGTTGCTGATGCAAAGGTGAGATTGTCTCTTGAAGACAAACTCACCACACCTCTCAAACATCTTCAAAAAAAATTCGATACATTGTCAAAAACACTCTCACATAGTTTGGGTATTCCGCGCTTTTCTGCTGCTGTCAAAAACATAACAAAAAGCCTTCATGGTGTTCAAAGTGCTCTTGGAGTGGTGGCAAGCCGTGCTTCAGTCTTTACTGGTGTCTTGGGGCTTGCTGGTGGTGGTCTTGTGGCAAGTGTAGCCGCCCTCACCATGAAAACCATGCATCTG
>NZ_JBHIMS010000109.1:0-3186 GCF_042194285.1 Bartonella sp. MM97QHHN
GCAAGAGAAACAAAACGCGGCGTAACTTACACACTGTTTGGAAAGAAAGAAATCTTACCCCATGCTTTTATCAAAGGTGGGTGCTTTCCAAAGTGTGTTGAATTAAAAAAGCTGAATGGTAATGTTTTTCAAAGAGCCGATGGAGATCAATTCCCCATTGCAAAACAAGAAGGACCCTCAATTGCTGGAATGATGTCCAAACCAGAGATTGCAAGTGCTATTGCACAATATGCCAATGAAAGATTAACTGAAAACATACAGAGACAACTTAAACGTCAAGAATATGCTGCCAACAAGAAAGGCTAGATCATGTTCTCAAGCTTTATCTATATATTCCATATCCTTATGAGTTTAAGCATTACATATTCTTATTGCAATTTAAAAAAAGATCATCATTTATGCTTTGTTTTTTCATAAAAAAAGTCAATAAAATCAATTCAAAAGGTACTCCCAGCGGGTTGGCTTCGTTGCGGGGCAGGACAGCGCAAACTATCGCTAGCGACAGAATTTTCAAATTGACTGTACATTGTACACTTAACTTATTGATAAATAACAATTTCAATATGTACACTGTACAGTATGTGAAACGTTTTCTTAGCAAAAAGTAATTTTTATTACTTGACAATTCTACAGTAATAGGTATCTTCGAATCAGGTGCCTAGAAAACACCTGAAAACAACTAGCGGATTGGTTGCCGAAATAACTGATCTTCCGCAAACTAAAAGCTTTGACTCATTGTATGCTACACGCATATAATAATATTGTCGGGTGTGGTTATGCTATACAATACCCTTTATGGGAAAGGCGTAACGACGGGCTAGTTGCCGTGTTTTCTAGCGCCCGGCATCCTCTTCGGATGTCAATAGAAAACCTTAACAACTAGGAGTTCATTATGAACACTCTTATTAAAATTACAGAACAAACAATTGATCAAGAAACTGTTCAAGCAGTAAATGCACGTGAGTTGCATATGTTTTTGAAGGTCACATCTCGTTTTAACGATTGGATCATTAATCGTATTAAAGAATATGGTTTCCTAGAAAATAAGGACTTTGTGAGTTTTACTAAAAATTTAGTAAAACCTAAAAGCGGTCGTCCAAGTACAGAATACCACATCACATTAGACATGGCGAAAGAGCTCTCAATGGTGGAACGTAACGAGAAAGGACGTCAAGCACGCCGTTATTTTATTGAGTGCGAGAAGAAACTAAAAAGCCAATTTGTTGATAATGAATTATTTTCTTATGAGTGTTTAAAAAAAACTGCTGGTGTTGAAGAAATCTTAGGATTGGTGATGAGACGTTTGTTAGATGCAAATAACCTCGAAAAAGAGCTTGATCATTACAAATCAGTTACAAAAGAAGCTAAACGAGTTTTAGCGACTCCGATTGCAAAAGTAGCTTAGACTTAAAACATCTTCCTTCCCCGTTCTCAAAATGGGGAGGTGGTTTAAAGATCAAGTTTTGAATGGGAGCCCAGACGCACTAAAATCAATCGATCTTGACCAATCAAGCGATAAATCAATACTAAGTCAGGTCGAATATGGCAATCTCGATAATTGCTCCAATTCCCAGTTAATGCATGGTCATAATATCGAGGTTCTAAAGGCTGGTCATTTGCTAATGCTGCAATGATTTGGCGCAAATCAGTATCTAAAAGATGCCGATACCGTCCTTTCATTTCACGCTTGAAATCACGTTTGAAGATAGTGGTACGTTCAATCGTCCGCATAGAGATCATCAAATAATTCGTCTACGGAATGAAACTTTTTTAAGTTACCTTCCTCTAGTTCTGCAAAAGCCGCTATAGTTTCCGCATTAGGTTGAAACAAGAAGGACGGAATAGCTTTATCTTGTGCAATACGCGTCATCAACACTCTCACAACATCACTTACTGATAAACCTGACGCTTGAATAACTTGACTAGCGATATTTTGAATTTCTTCTGGTACACGCGCTTGAACCATGCGACTGGCAGCCATAATGATTTCTCCTCTTGTAACTGTATTTCAATGTAATACAATTGAAGTTTAATTTCAACTGTAAAGCACATTTTTTAGAGTGGCGAGATCGTTTGGCTTAACAACCGCTTGCTTTTTTAAGACTTTTACCCACGTTTACGGCGTTCTTTTGTTACATATTTAAAGAAGGAGGGTGGTAAAACATCTTTAGCTGGCTTTAGACGTGCAAGTTCTTCATCTGTCAATGGTGGAGAATCCACGGCTTCCAAATCTTCTTTTGTGTAGCCGCATCTTATTTTAAAGTTTTTTTGAAAACCAATAATTCTCGTGTGACTTGGAGCGTATCCGTTTGCATATCGGAATATACACTCGATTATACCGGATCGTCAATTATCTGTTACGTCTTAAAACTTCATGAGTGGAAAGATCATTAAACCCTACATTCAAATTTATTGATTTTGGCAAATTCGTCTGCTTTTTCAGTTTGTAATATACTAACGTCATAAGCAGCTTGCATGTTGAGCCAAAATTCAGCAGTAGTATCAAAAAAATAGGCTAATCTGAGAGCAGTATCGGGAGTCACCGGACTATTTTCAGCAACAATACGTTCTATTCTCGTGCGTGGAACATTTAATGCTTTTGCAAGGGCATAAGCAGAGAGAGCATATTCTTTTAAATATTCCTCTCGTAAAATTTCTCCGGGATGAATAGCAATATAATTTTTCATCTCGACCTCCTACAGATCAATGATAATCTACGATTTCAACTTCATAAGCGCCATTAGAGCGCCATTCAAAACAAATACGAAACTGGTCATTAATACGAATAGAATATTGACCTTTACGCTCTCCTTTCAATGCTTCTAAACGATTTCCTGGAGGACTGCGTAAATCTTTAAGATCAACCGCTTTATCGAGCATAAACAATTTTCTTTGGGCTATACGTACTAGAGTTGTTGGAAAACCTTTAGGCGGATTACCTTCTAAAAGATCTTTACACCGCTTATCAGCAAAAGATTCAATCACCAAATCACCTTCATTCACTCTTTTATGTATCATATCATGATACCAATCTAAAGAAAAGGATGAATGTTGAAAAATATTTAGTAAAAGAGATGGCAATGACAAAGAAGCATCGTAAGGGTTTATCGGTTCGTGCGTTTGCGAAGAAGATGGGTGTTTCACATAATGCGGTGGTTTCTCGGATAAAGACAGGTAAATTTGATG
>NZ_JBHIMS010000073.1:0-1690 GCF_042194285.1 Bartonella sp. MM97QHHN
CACATTAGACATGGCGAAAGAGCTCTCAATGGTGGAACGTAACGAGAAAGGACGTCAAGCACGCCGTTATTTTATTGAGTGTGAAAAGAAACTAAAAAGCCAATCTGTTGATTATGATAATGATACACGCTTTGATTTGCCAAGTTATTGGGAAGGTATGAACGCTGGTGAAAAAGTTTTGTATCTTCTGGGTTCAATTCATGTTCGTCTTCTTGATGCCTTCAGAGTAGATGAAGAGAACAGAAAATACAAAGCCCTTATTAAAGAAGCAAAACAGGTTCTAGCAAGATCTGTCGTAAAAGCTGCTTAGATTTAAAAACATCTCCCCTTCCCGTTCTTAAAATGGGGAGGTGGTTTAAAGATCAAGTTTTGCATGAGAGCCAAGACGCACTAAAACCAATCGATCTTGACCAATCAAGCGATAAATCAACACTAAGTCAGGTCGAATATGGCAATCTCGATAATTGCTCCAATTCCCAGTCAATGCATGGTCATGATATCGAGGTTCTAAAGGTTGATCATTTGCTAATGCTGCAATGATTTGGCGCAAATCAGTATCTAAAAGATGCCGATACCGTCCTTTCATTTCACGCTTGAAATCACGTTTGAAGATAGTGGTACGTTCAATCGTCCGCATAGAGATCATCAAATAATTCGTCTACGGAATGAAACTTTTTTAAGTTACCTTCCTCTAGTTCTGCAAAAGCCGCTATAGTTTCCGCATTAGGTTGAAACAAGAAGGACGGAATAGCTTTATCTTGTGCAATACGCGTCATCAACACTCTCACAACATCACTTACTGATAAACCTGAAGCTTGAATAACTTGATTAGCGATATTTTGAATTTCTTCTGGTACACGCGCTTGAACCATACGACTGGCAGCCATAATGACTTCTCCTCTTGTAACTGTATTTCAATGTAATACAATTGAAGTTTAATTTCAACTGTAAAGCACATTTTTTAGAGTGGCGAGATCGTTCGGCTTAACAACCACTTGCTTTTTTTAAGACTTCACCCATACGTGTTCGCCAATCTTTTCCTTGTTTTTTAAAAGAGGCAATAACATTTGGGTCGAGACGGAGAGTAACCGCTTGTTTAGGAGATTCAACGGGTGGACGCCCACGTTTACGGCGCTCTTCTGTTACATACTTAAAAAAAGAGGCTGGTAAAACGTCTTTAGCTGGCTTTAAGCGTGCAAGTTCTTCATCTGTTAGTGGTGGGGAATCCACAGCGTCCCAATCTTCTTTTGTATAGCCACATCCTGTTTCAAAGGTTTTTTTGATAGTCATTGAAAACCTCTCTTTCTTTTTTATTCGCTTGACGAAAACTGATAATGGATATCGCTTCATTGCCAAGCTTTGCAAAAACAATAACTGTTGTGCCATCCGCAAAATGTCCAATAGCCTTCATGCGGTTTGAATGGGTTGCATCAATAAGAGCATGTTCCCAGTCAAAGTAAATAACATCAGCAAAATCAAGCTTATGTTTAACAATGTTTAAAGCTCTTTTTGGTTCATCCCACACTATCTTCATATATTTTATGTACACGAAAAATAAAACCTTGTCAATAATTAAAGTGTACAACAATTCGTATATACCATTCAAAATGGAGCAACTATGAATAAGAAGCATCGTAAGGGTCTATCGGTTCGTGCGTTTGCGAAGAAGATGGGTGTTTCACATAATGCG
>NZ_JBHIMS010000024.1:0-1344 GCF_042194285.1 Bartonella sp. MM97QHHN
TTTAGTATTCAAGAAGGAGAAGCCAATATCAATGGCTTTAAACGCAAGCGCCTTGCCGCCTTGCGCCATGAAGAGATGCAAGATTTTTCGACAAGCGTTGTTCCTAGCGAAACGCATATTTTTTCGCCTCCAAAAGGGAAAACAAGTTTTACCTTTAAACCCTATTATTTTCCTATTGCTGATATTCAGTCTCTTTTGTTGACAAAAGAAAAAACCGTTAACGTCACCCGCGGTGCCGTTGCCGCTGGGCGTGATGGGGTGCCGGATAAAAGCATCACCTCTTTTATCAAAATTGTTCAAGGAACTAAGGAATTTAAAGAAGGAACGGATTTTAAAAAAACCGGAGACACCATTGATTGGGCGCCCGTAGGAGACGAACCTTTAGCGGGAAGTAGCTATAAGGTGACTTACCGCTATCGCGCAAAAATCACGGCTGATAAAGTAACAGCGCAGGAAATCACTGTCTCAGGGGGTGCGGAGGGTGGTGATATTATCGTCAGTTACACTTACAAACTCCCCCGCATTGACCGTATTGGTCTCAACACAGGGGGCAATGTGGTTTACATCAAAGGTATCTCAGTAGACCAACCCATGGCACCCAGTGTCCCTGATGATGTGTTGTCCCTTGCAACGATCACCAACAATTGGCTTGAAACGCCGGTTGTGGTCAATGATGGGACGCGCGTTGCCCCCTATGATGAGATGTGGCGCTATTTTCAACGGGTGCTCTCGCTTGATCGGTTGATGCAGTTAGAGCGCATTAAAAGCAATGTAGACTCTAAAGAGCCTGTTGCCAAAAAAGGCATGTTTGCCGACCCTTTTTTCGATGACAGTTATAGAGATGAAGGTTTTCAACAAACAGGGGCAGTAGGCAACGGCATTTTGCAGCTTGCCATTGATCCAACCTTTTACACCGCTAATCTTACAGCGCCTGTCACCCTTGACTGGACAAATGAAGTGATCATTGCGCAAGAGTTGACAACGGCTTGCGAAAAAATCAATCCTTATCAAAATTTTGCACCCCTTCCTGGTACAGTAACCCTTGAACCCGCAACAGACTTTTGGCATGAACAACGCACCGATTGGCTCTCGGGTATCACCAATCAAATCATCATGGGCTGGAACCGTGGCAGTACCATACGTAGAACAGAAGTAAGCGATAATTTCATCAACACACACCAAGAACAAATCGACTTTTTAAGACAAATTACCCTTCACTTTAAAATTGAAGGTTTTGGCAGTAGCGAAATCTTGGAAAGTCTTACCTTTGATGGTGTGAATGTTTTGCCTAATTATCCCCTTTTTGCCAATTCCTATGGCGTCCTTGAAAGCACTTTTAAGATT
>NZ_JBHIMS010000034.1:0-15158 GCF_042194285.1 Bartonella sp. MM97QHHN
TTTCTGTCACTCAGAGGTTTCCTTTTCTCCTGCCTCTTTTCCCTTGTTTGGTGCTTCAAGTGTAATTTCTGTGGTGTATCCGCTTTGTTTTTCATAGCAGTGGGTGACAGTGGAAGCTTTCCATAGCCCATTGATTTGCCCACGAAACCCTTGCAATAAAAGAGGTTGATCCGCCATGATTTCAGGGCGTCCCTCAAGAGACAAAGAGCCACTGCCCACAGCACGACACAACCTGTCCGACTCGGAAGCGGCGGCAGATAAAGCTTCCTCTTGACATGGATAACAACTGCGAAGATGCCGCACGGGACCGCTAAACCCTGTCTGATGCTTGACTTGGCATTGCTGCCCTTTTGAGCGATCAAAATAAGAAGCTTCAATGGTGCCGTATTGCGTGCGTGGCTCTAATGTGAATTCCCAGTTAGAACAGTCGTGCTTATGGAGGGTGAGGGCTGGTAAATTATCTCCGCTTAAAAATAAAAACTTATGGTCTTTGATTAAAAAGCGCGCCCGCATACGGTCAGCAAGGCGGGTTAAAAAATCAACAGCCGATTGATCTGTACGAATCACATAAGGTAAAGTTTGTTGAGTGAACTGGGGACTGACCTTTGCTTGATAGCCATGGCGTTTGGCAAGTGTCTCAACAATCTCACCAACAGTTTTGTGNCCTTTGCTTGATAGCCATGGCGTTTGGCAAGTGTCTCAACAATCTCACCAACAGTTTTGTGGTCAAAATGTTCACTCACCTGTTCTTTGAGCTCTTTACGCATCGAGGCACTTTTGCCACAAAGGCGCAAGATCTCTCCATCACTGCCCCCAATACTCACCACCGACTCGACAACAAAACGCCCCATGAAGGCACTGATGCTGTTCTCATAACCAAAGATCACTTGCAGAGTGCTGTTGCTTGAGGGAACCTCTAAATCATTGCCACTATCGTCAAACTCTGCTTCAAATGTATCGGCTTCATTCCCAGCATGGTCCGTAATGGTTGCCGTTAAAAGACGCTGGTAAAAAACCTCATGAACAGGTTTGTCTCCCACCTTGACCACAATAAAAGGGTGTGTACGCCTTAATCCCATAGCCTTTTCACCACACTATTCTTTTCTTGGCTAACAAATTCAGGCAGAATGACCTTTAAGCCCCGTGGCAACAGAGCACCATATCTCGCAATACCTGGATTGGCTTGCAAAGTGGCCTCACAATAACCTCTGATCGCTCCAACTTGCGAACGATCCCCTAACACAGCCATAGCATGTTGAAAGCAGATCAGATCAAGACTCATATCTTCTAGCTCTACCACGAGATGCTTTTCTGGTATCTTCATGGCGTTTGTTCCCCTTGGAAATATTGATCATATCCCACTTGGTATTGTCCCACCTGATATTGTCCTTGTGGTTTTCCACCATCGAAAAACGGTAACAAGCTAATGGCATAGCGAATGCGCTGGGATTGACCAGAGCGACTGATATAGTCATGGTCTTTATTGATCGTGGTGATTACTACGGGTCCATGGAGAAGGACACTATAGGTGGTATCATTGATCCAATGAAGCATCTGGACCGGCTTTGCTCTTCGGATAGTTGTAGTGATGGCATCAATAGCTACCCGATCACCAAATTCTTCTGGAAACCAAACTCCATGAATGGTTTTGGGATCATTGCCATAGCCGGTAAATTGCAAACTGGGTGCCTTGCCAAAACGCTCCATACAAACCCATGAGGCAGAAAACTCTTCCTCAAAGGATTGGAAATTTAGCCAGTCTACATAGAAGAGATGTGGTCCTAACATTAGCAAAGGATCTCTCATAGACGCCCTCCCCTTGATTGTGTCATTACTCTGTCCCGCCATGCAAGGCATTGGCGCGTGCCCGTTGCAAAGCATGAGCAACCGCACGACCAGTGTCCATGGGTTCACGCGCCCCATTAACATGCACCGTGACATTTTGATTGTGTGTGATGGGGGAGTGATCTTTGCCTTTTGCTTCTGTAAAAGGGGAATTTGCATGCCCCGCCCCCGCAAATTGTGGTATGGGCTGAATGGTTGTTTTGCCTCCCAAAAAACTTGGCAAAAACTCTCTTACATCAATCGACCCAATCCACCCCTTAATGCGGCTGGGCAAAGATTTACAAAAATCGCTCAACTTTGTGATGGGTGCCATAAAACCATCGACAATCCAATTGGCTAAATCTTCGCCGGCTTGTTCCATACCAGCCTTGGCACCCTCCGAGAGCTTTTCCTGTGTAAAAAAACTCTTCAACCATTGCCAAAAATTGGAAAGGCTTTGTTTAACGCCCTCCCACAAACCTTCAAAGCTTTGAACAACAGCGCCAAGCCCTTGTTTGAACTTTTGCCAAGTTTGAGAGAGATCAAAAGCAGCAGCAATGATGTTTTTCCATTTGGTGATGGTGGTGGGTTCAGCACCAAAATAAACCAAGACGTGTGCGCCAGTCATGGTAAAGCGCAACACACGTAGAACAATGTTAAAAGCCATCAGGGCGGCAATGGTTTTGATAATGGCGCTTGTTAAAACGGGATGGTCCTTGCCCCATGCCATTAAAACGCGCATTTAATGGTAAAAAATAACCATAAAAACAATAAATTATCACGTATTTCTAACTAATCTCACCTCTTCCCACTTAGTACAAAACCTAATGTCAAACTACATCCAACGGAGTTTTGTATAGTATGTAGCCTTTCGGAAATTGTGGCTTATCAGCGGATTCTACATATTTTTATATTTTATTTGTTCAAAGAAGACACTGAGCACTCAAAGAACCCTCAACGCTCTATTAAAGCCTTCTCTCATTTTTGCTGTCAAAAACTCATTCGATACATAATGTAGGTAAGAACAATCAATTATCACATATCCACTCTAATTTCACCTTTTTCCACTCAATATAAAATATAAAGTAAATTACACACAAAAATATTTATTATTTATTAACTTTAAAACTATAAAATCTTTCATTTTTTTGAAAATGTACAATATTAAAAACACTACTATTCTTATTTATATTATATTTTTTAATTTATTTTATATAACTGTATTTCTTTAATTATACATCAATAAATATTAAAATAAATAAATATTGATATAAAATAATATATATCACTAATAAAAAACTTATTTTTAAAATATAATTAGATAAAAATACATTATGAATTAAATTTAATATTACATAATTAAACATAAATACAACTTTAATTTTGACAAAAAAAGCAAAACAAAATATCAAAGTGCTGTGTTATTAAAATAAAAGCAATATCTATTTTCACTTCTGCTTATGAAGTTAGCGGGAAAATGAATGTTGGGGGCTTTAAAAGGAGTAGACTGATGCCTAAAAATTTTCTTCTATCCTGCACAGCAATTGTGGCAGTTGTACTTTCTTCTATCAATCTTAATGCACAAGCTAAAAATCTTGAAATTTCAGAAAGTAAAAAAGAAGTTTCCAACGAAACCTACGAAATTATTCACGCAAAAAAAGGTGGTCAAATTATCGGCAAGCATTTGACGATAATCGGAAACAAAAAACAAACACCAACATAGGCACAAATGCGCACGCTATAACAGCTGAAGGTTCTAACACTGCGATTGAATTACTGGATGGTACAACCATTAAAGGAACTGGTTCTAGCATTTTTTTCGGTCTTGAAGCAAAAGATGGTGCTACACTGAAAATGACCGGGGGAACTATTACAGTTTCCAACACTGGCGCTAAATTCTTGAACAGTAAGAATGCTGAAAACAAGCTAAAAGATATAATAATATCAAGTGGCAAAGGCAAAGCTCCACTAACTTTTGCAATATTTGCAGACAAAGACAGTGAAGTCACTTTAGAAAATGTAAAAGTGACTAAGGCAATGAATAGCGTTACTGCAAATAATAAATCTGAAATCACGATATTGGGAGGATCATTTGATGCCACAAAAGCAGCAATATCTGCTTACAATGGCAGTCGCGTAACTCTAACCAATAATGTTCAAGCTACATCATCTCATGGCACTGGACTCCATGCAACAGATTCAGAAACCACAATCGAAATGATGGGAGGAAGCGTAATCACAGAAAAAATGGCGTTGGTTGCAGAAAACGGTGGACATATCAAGGTCACGGATGTTGCGTTAACAGCGACGAATGATAAAATCGGAACAGTTGTCGCCGGCGGTCCGAACAGCATGATTGAATTGCATGGAAATACAACAATTAAGAATGCTGTAATCGGTCTTCATGCACAAAATAGTGGAATGATTAAAATGATCGGAGGGACCATTACAGCTTCTGCAATCGGTGCTGGTTTCTATAATAGTAAGAGCGATGGAAACAAGCTAGAAAATGTGAAAATATCGAGCAGTAACGATAAAGAGCCTAAAATCACAGGAATAGGTGCCGACAAGGAAAGTAACGTCACTTTAAAAAACGTAACAGTTACGCAGGCAAAAAGTGGTATAGCTGCAAATAATCATTCTAAAGTAACAGTTTCTGGAGGATCATTTGAGGGGAAAATCGTAGGAGCATACGCTGGAAACGGCAGTAACATTACTTTAACTAGTAGTAAAAAAGATAACGTTCAAGTTACATCAACATCATCGAATAGCAAAGGACTCTACACAAATGGTTTACATTCTACCATCACAATGACGGGAGGAACAGTAACCGGAGAATTAGCGTTGGTCGCAGAAAACGGTGGACATATTAAGGTCACGGATGTTGCTCTAA
The DNA here is from genome assembly GCF_042194285.1 of Bartonella sp. MM97QHHN. Lineage (NCBI taxonomy): Bacteria > Pseudomonadati > Pseudomonadota > Alphaproteobacteria > Hyphomicrobiales > Bartonellaceae > Bartonella > Bartonella sp. MM97QHHN. Next base: position 4,718 of record NZ_JBHIMS010000034.1, read on the forward strand.
CAACAAATGAACATGGGGCCAGGTCACTGATGTTCCTATAATAGGCGCAGGAGTCAATAGCGCTAATAGTATGATTGAATTATATGGCAATACAACGATTAAGAATGCTGGTGTTGGGCTTGTGGCAAGTAACGGTGGCGTAATTAAAATGATTGGGGGGACTATTACAACTTCTAAAACTGGTGTTGGCTTCGTGAATAGTAAGAGCACCGAAAGTAAACTAGAAAATGTAATAATATCAACCGGTAAAGATAGAAATTCAGGCAAAGGAATTCTTCTAGAGAAAGAAAGTGGTCTCACTTTAAAAAATGTAAAAGTGACTCAAACAGGCAACAGCGTAATTGCAAATAATCGTTCTAACATAACAATCTCTGGAGGATCATTTGATTCAAGCTATGCAACAATATGTGCTCAAAACGGTAGCAGTATCACCTTAACGGACAATGCTCAAATTACGTCACATGATGAAGCAGGCCTCTATGCACAAGACTCAAAATCCACAATTACAATGACAACAGGAAACGTGACAGGAAAATATACAGCCTTAGAAGCAGACATAGGTGGCCATATTACGGTTACAAATGTTGCTTTAAAAGCAACTAATAATGGCAGTGGTGTAGCTGCTGGTGCAGCAGCCTCTGGCTCTAACAGTGTGATTGAATTGCTTGGAAATACAACGATCAGTGACGTTAAAATCGGAATTGATGCGCAAAACGATAGCACAATCAAAATGATCGGAGGAACCATTACTGCTTCCGAAGCAGGCGTTCACTTATTAAAAAACAAGAGCAATAACAAACTGAAAGATGTAACGATATTAAATCGTAAGGATAATGCACTACTAATCAATGCAATAATTGCAAGAAGAAGTGCCATTACTTTAGAAAATGTAACCGTTCCGCAAGCAATCAATAGCATAATTTCAGATAATGATTCTCAAATAACAGTTTCTGGAGGATCATTTAACGCAAAAGGTGCAGCAGTATCTGCCATAAACGGCAGCACTATTACTTTAACTGACAATGCTCAAATTACATCATCTGATGACAGTGGGCTCTATGCAAAAGACTCAAAATCCACCATCACCATAACGGGAGGAACAGTACAAGGTAAAACTACTGCATTATTTTCCGGAAACGGTGGACATATTAAAGCCACGAATGTTACTCTAATAACAGCAGATAGTAACGGATTCGGTGCGGAAAGCCAAGATGTTGGCAGTTTAGTTGAATTATATGGCCATACAACGATTAAAAATGCTGAGATCGGACTTTATTCAGAAAATGGCAGCACAATCAAAATGAGTGGAGGGACAATAATTGCCGAAAATAGTGCATTTGTTGTAAATAATAATGGACATATTGATGTAACAAATGTTTCTGCCACAGCAGAAGATAGAGGTATAGCATTTGAAAAATCTAAGAACAATAAAACATCAGAAATCAATTTAACCAATGCAAAACTTCACATTAAAAATGGTACTGGAATTAATGCAAATGAATCAATTGGTAAAGCCAATCTCAAAAATTCAGAAATCCGTGCCAAGATTTTATTAGTAACCGAAGCCTCAACGAAAAAAAATGATTTCACTTTTATACTAAATGCCGATCACTCCATCTTAGACGGCAAAGTGAGCACTGAAAAAAATTCAAAACAGTCTTTGATTTGCAAAACAATACGAAATGGATATTGAAAACAAGCACAAATAAAAAAAGCCAGAACGAAAAACTGCTTGATATTGCTCAAAGAGCACGTTCTGATATTTCTGTCCTTAACATCAATAACAGCTCTATTGTTTTTGAAGAGCCAACTGAAGATCATTATCACACGTTGCACATAGGATCTGGCAGACCAAATACTAAAAAAGTCTACAATGCTACAGGAAAAGCAGAAATTCATTTCAACGTCGAATGGAGTGATAGTGCTGCCATAAACAAACAAAAAGCTGACCATCTTCTGATTCACGGTGATGTTTCAGGGACTACACTGGTTTATATCACTGGACATTTAGAAAAGAACAATATTAAAGCAGATGCTTCTGCTCTTACCAGTGCACGTGGTCTTTCACTCATTCAAGTTTCTGGGAAAGTAAATCAAAACTCTTTCAAACTTGCACAGGACTATATCACAATAAGTGGTTCACCTTATAAATATATACTGAAAGCTTATGGACCAAAATCAAACCACAGTAAAACAAATGCTGAACAAAACCTTTTAGGAGAAAATAAAAATTTCTGGGATTTTCGCTTACAACCAGTACTGCTTGATAGCGACTCAAAAGTAAAAACCATCGTGCCATAAATACAAGCTATTTTATCATGCCATGTGCTCTCTTGTATGCTGGATTGACCGATATGGATAAGCAAAGTGCAACTGTTAGCCAATATGCGACATCTGTCTTAAGGAAAGAATAAGACAAACGGAATGGCTTTTTCTTATACGCCTATGGAGAAACAGGAAGCTTATTTTCTGATAAGTAGTGCTCCTAGTAAATATGGTTATAGCAGTGCTCATCTTCGTTATGCTGCTCTACAAGGAGTTGTTAACTTTGTCGCGCTAGAAGGGAAAAATATCTACAACACATTTTGGCCTTATAGAAACCTATGGACAACTCTCTTTGCACTCCAAAGAATATGCAAGATACAGTAAGAGCATTGTGGATAAATGGTCACTCACAACCTATGGAACCATACAACATGACAGTGGTTTCTATCTTGATACGCTGTTATCCTATGGCTTCCTAAAGAGAAAGATCACCAATGCCCTCATTAGTACAACCGCAAAATTGAAAAATGCAAAAATGTTGGCGTTCTCCACAACTGTTAGCAAACAATTTGCAACGGGTATCCAAGACGTAACATTCGAACCGCAGGCACAGCTTGCCTATCAACATTTGATGTTTGATACCATTAAAGATGCTGATAATCTGACCATTGAGATGAAAAATCCTTCTCAATGGATAATCCGTGTTGGTGGACGTTTGACAAAAACCATTGCCACTGAAAACAGTCGTCCTATGTCTTTCTATGGAAAAGTAAACTTGATCAAAACCTTTGGTGATGATCAGACATTCCATATTGATAAGTATTATAAACGTGACCCCTCGGGAAGTTCCGTTGAAGGTGGGCTTGGTATTAGTGCATAATTGTCCGCTAACCTCTCCCTTCATGGTGATGTCAGCTATCAACAAAAGCTTCAAAAAACTGGTATAAGTGGTGCAAGCTTTTCAGGAGGAATACGCTATCAGTTTTAAATCAAGACTGTAAAAAAGCCTATTCAATTTAACAAAAAGGAAGCAATATGCTGCCTTTTTGGCTTATTATAAGCTGTTTTAAACGCTTTTTTAAATAGAGAACAGAAAAATATTTGAAGACTGTCATTAACCATTTGATGTCTTTTACAAAAAATTCTTTTTATAAAGAATAAAACTGTAAAAAAGAGAACAACCAAAAACAAAATAATATTGTAAAATAATGAGAAGCTTTTCTAGAAAATACAGCATTACTATCTTTTGTTATTTCTCACAAATTTAATGCTTAAAATCCCAAAATAAAACTTTTGAACATAAAATGATAAGTAAAAAATAATGCAATAATATCAAACAAAGAGATGTATGTTATAAGTCATTCGTATATTTCAAAATGGGAGTTCTAATAGGATTTAAAATATTACAGCTCAAACACTGCCCAGAAAATTCATACTGAAAAAATCCTATTATCCCCTTCCCTCTTAACAATGCCGCCAAACATCTCCAGAAACTTCAAAACAAATAAAATTGCATTTTCTCTTCTGTAAAATTGATCATGCTCTTTGCTCTCTATGGACAATAGGCTCTATACTTGCTTCAAAAAACTCCTTTGTATAATCGTGTTGCGCATGTAGATTACGCAATTCATCATTGCTAAGCTCTTCAAGAATAATCCCTTTATGCATAATTCCAACACGTTCACAAATATGTGCAACAACAGCAAGATCATGGGACACCATCAAATAAGTAAGCTTTTTTCTCACGCGCAGTGATTTCAACAAGTTTAAAATTTCAGCCTGTACCGACACATCCAATGCAGATGTTGGCTCATCAAGCAACAACACCTCTGGCTCAATAATTAAAGCACGTGCAAGAGCAATACGCTGACGCTGCCCTCCAGACAACTCATGAGGATAACGATAAAGAAATGAAGAATCTAAACCAACGGAATCTAAAGCATCCTCCACCCGCTCTCTTTGATTATCCATTCCATGGATTTTGAGCGATTCAGAAAGAACCGTATGGACCATTTTTCTTGGATGGAGTGAAGCATAAGGATCTTGAAAAACCATTTGAATACAGCGTAAAAAATCCTTACTTCTTTTCTTTTCAACTTCTTGTCCAGCAAAAAGAAACTTTCCACTATAATCTGGAATAAGCCCCACCAATGTATTCAAAATAGTTGACTTTCCACATCCGGATTCACCAATCAAACCATAAGCTTCACCACGCTTAATATGAAAATTAACATTTTTAACAACTGTTACTGCCTTATGCCTATGACCAAAAGTTACAGATAAATTAGAAACATCAATAATATTCTCACAATTTGTCATGAGGAACCTCCTCAACACCATTAACAATCGTAGGATTATACAACCAATCAGGATCACGCTCAGGAACAGCCAAAATATCAACTGGATTATCAAGCCGTGGCAAACTCGCGAGCAACGCCTTTGTATAAGGATGACAAGCGTGAGACAAATCAGAAGCAGGCAACTCTTCTAACACACGGCCCGCATACATCACCAAAATACGATCACAAAAATCAGCAATCATATTTAAATCATGACTAATGAAAATAAGTCCCGTTCCAGATTTTGTCACAAGTTCATCTAATACAGATAAAACTTGTCGTCTGACCGTAATATCAAGTGCAGATGTTGGCTCATCGGCAATAATTAAATCAGGTTTTGGAATGAGCATCATTGCAATCATCACGCGCTGCCCCATCCCCCCAGATATTTCATGAGGAAAGAGACGCATCACATGTTCAGGATCACGAATATGAACAGATTCTAACATAGATATGGTGCGCTCCCTCGCTTCAGCTTTTGAAACACAATAATGAATACGGTAAGCCTCCATAATCTGTTCCCCAATCCGTATTAATGGATTAAGTGAATATTTGGGGTCCTGTAAAATCATTGAAATACGTTTCCCACGGATTTTTCGCATCTGAGGTTCACTTGCGGCCAATAAATCAACATCCTCAAAGCGCATTTTTTTAGCTTTAACAATGGCTGCTTTTGGACTCAACCTTAGTATTGCGCGCCCAGTCATCGATTTTCCAGATCCGGATTCACCAACAATTCCAATTTTTTCTTTTCCAACAGAAAAACTAACGCCACGCACAACTTCTGACATGCCGCGCGTTGTAAGAAAAGAAATACGTAAATCTTCTACTTCTAATAATTTATTACCCATTGCGTGGATCCAATACATCACGAAGACCATCACCTAAAAGGTTGAAAGCAAGACTTGCAAATAATATTGCACAGCCTGGTATTGCCGCCAACCACCAATTTGTCATCATAAATTCCCGCCCTGAAGAAAGCATCGCACCCCATTCAGGACTTGGAAGTTGAGCTCCCAACCCTAAAAAACCAAGACCAGCAGCCGTTAAAATAATTCCAGACATATCCAAAGTTAATCGTACAATCACTGAAGGAATACACATGGGCGCAACATGAAACAAAATAATTCGCCAAGCAGAGGCCCCTTGCAGGCGAACTACAGAAACATAATCAGAAGAACGTATTGTCAAAGTCTCAGCACGTGCTAAACGTGCAATTGGTGGCCATGCTGCAATTGAAATTGCAATAGAAGCATTTTCAATCCCTGGTCCCAATGCGGCTGAAAATGCAAGAGCTAAAATCAAACCTGGAAAAGCAAGAAAAATATCGACAATGCGCATGAGCACAGTATCAACCCATCCGCCCATATAACCAGATACAGTTCCAACAATAAGCCCTATTGGACCTACAATAACTGTTGTAAGAAAAACAACATAAAGAGTAATACGGGAACCAAAAACAAGGCGACTAAAAATATCACGTCCCAATTCATCTGTTCCAAAATAATGCGCCATAGAGGGTGGCTGCAACCGATGCCCTAGATCATTGCTAAGAAAATCATGCGTAGCAATCCAAGGAGCAAAAAATGCACATATGATAATAATACAAATAATAAGCAGACCGAATACAGCCGAAAAGTTATGAAAAAACTTAGCCAGTGCGTGATAAATTCTTTGTATGTTCGCTTGAATTATGGAGTTTGGAACAGGATCGTTTAACCAACTACCCAAAGAAGATGATGATTGCGATTTATGATGATTACTTACTGTCATATTCAACGTGTCCTTGGATCAAAAATGCGATAAAGCAAATCAGAAAATAAATTAATGGCGACAAAGATAAATCCTACAAGTAAAGTACATCCTACAACTGCATTCATATCTCCGGCTAAAAGAGCATTTGTCAAGTAATGTCCAAAACCAGGCCAAGCAAAAACTGTCTCCGTTAAAACAGCCCCTTCTAATAAAAAAGCATAAGAAAGTGCAACAACGGTAATAATTTGAACAGCAGCATTTCGAAAGGCATGCCCCCAAACGGTTCGCGCCCACGATAATCCCTTTACACGTGCAGTAATGATATATTCCTGATTAAGCTGCTCAATCATAAACCCACGAGTCATACGGCTAATATAAGCCATAGCACCGAAAGCCAAGATCAAAGCAGGCATAATAACGTGACTAAAAACATTACCAAAAGCCTCCCATTGTCCTTGGCTTGCAGTATCCCAAAGGAAAAATCCTGTTTTTGGTTCAAAAGAATATTCATAAAGAAAATCAAGTCGTCCTGGGCCACCAACCCAGCCAAGTTTGGCGTAAAATATTAACAACGCCATTAATCCGAGCCAAAATGTTGGAGTAGAATAACTTACAAGTGTAAAAACACGGACAACATAATCAATAAATGAATCGCGATACATTGCTGCAAAAACACCAAATGGAATTCCAAGACTTGTGCCAATAACAATAGCAACGGTTGCAAGCTCTAATGTTGCAGGAAATACACGCATAATATCGGCTAGAACAGGTCGCCCAGAAGTTAAAGCATCTCCAAAGTCAAACAAAAATACATTATGAAGATACTTCCAATATTGGACAATCAACGGCTTATCAAGACCCAGCTTATAATACATTGCATCATAAGCTTCCTGACTAATATTATCACCAAGAATAGACAGAACCGGATCTAGAGGAAGAAGATGACCAAGAAAAAAAGTGATCGTCACCAACCCAAGCAATGTGATAAAAACTGAAATAAGAAGTTTCAATCCTTTGCATAAAAAATCCCATAAAAATAATTTTTTCTGCTTTTCTGATACAGCTCTTTCAGTCTCTGAAAGTGGCAAAACCATTATAAAAATCCCCTCTGTAGCGACAAAACATAAAGCAAATACTTTTTTATATAACAAAACAATCTCTTATTAAGCATGTTCTACAATCATTTTCTATAACATGCTTCTTTTTATTTTTCTGCTTCATTGTAATAAAGTCTATAACTGTTCCAAATCCATTTTTTGACATCAGGTCCCATACCAACGGTATAATATGTCTGAAATAAATAAACCATAGGACCATGCTCTAGCACATAATGCTGTAAAGTACGATATTGCATAATACGCTTATTGGGGTCTTTCTCAAACAAAGCATCCATCACCATGTTATTAATATTTTCATCATAATACCCAGCGCGCCAAGCTAAATACATATTGTGCTTTTTTGTAAATGTTGGATCAGGGTTAAACACGTGATTTAATGAAGCAGGATGTCCATCAGGATCGGCACTCCCCCACCCCATAATAGCAGTATCATAATTTCCACCACGTACACGGCTCAACAATTGATTTTGTGCCATTTTTTCAATTGTAAGCTCAACACCAATTTTGCGTGCATTGGCTTGAATAGACTGTGCAACAGACGACATATAACTAAGGCTTCCAACTAAAAGATTAGCTTTAAACCCATTAGGATAACCAGCTTCAGTAATCAGTTGTTTTGCTTTTTTCAAATCCAACTGAAAAGGCAAACCTTCTTTTTCATCTAAAGCACCTGGAACACCTAAAGACATATAAGTTGCCCGTGGAATAGCAATCCCTTTCAAAACAGTTTTTCCAAGACCTTCATAATCAACCAAATAACGAAGTGCCAATCTGACCTTTTCATTCGCAAAAATTGCATTCTTATTATTTAACGATAAGTAAATAATCTGCGGACGCAAAACACGACTAATTTTGACTGGTCCTCCCTTTTTTTCAAGATCTAAAATATCCTCTGAAGAAAGATCACGCACTATATCCACATCACCTTTTTCCAAAAGAAGTCTTTGACTTGATGAATCCGCTACATGCTGCACAACAATCTGCTTAATTTTAGGCACATCGCCCCAATAATGTTGTGTCGCCTCTAACACAACTTTATCTCCTGGAGACCAGCTCACCAATTTATAAGGTCCAACACAAGCTGTATGTGTTGCTAAATATTTATTCCCCATATCACCGTTAATACTCTGTGCTTCAATTGTTTTCCGATCAAGCAAAGCAGAAGCATAAGATTGTCCAATAACAGTCAATATGAGCTGAATAGGATAGGGTTTATCTAATTTTAATTGTAAAGTCTTATCATCAAGAGCCTGAATATTTGTTTCAATATTGTTTTTGGTAAACCCATAATCCATTAAAGATTGAGCATAGCTTAATCCTAATTTAATAATCCGTCGCATCGACCATACCAGATCTTGCGCTGTAGCCATCCTTCCATCATTAAACTTTAAATCATCACGAAGATGAAAGACTATTCTTTTGCCATTATCTAAAACGTCCCAAGATTTTGCCATAGCAGGGCGAATTTTTGTAGGATCATGCTCATCATATTGCACTAACGCGCTGCAAATATTCGTCAATAACTCACTCGTCACAACCTCAACAGTTTGCGCTGGATCAAAACTACTAATTGAATCAATATTCCATGCCATTACCAATATATCTTTAGATGAGGCACTGAATGCCGATGTTACAGCCCCATTAAAAAAAACGATTGAGCTTAATAAAATAGAAAATTTTTTCAATATTCTTTGTTTTCCCATTTTATCTCTTCCTTTTGTATTCTTCTACCTTTTCACACAAAGTGATTGTGATTTTGCTTAAATAGCATAGCATTAGACATCAATTTCATTTAATCAAACTAAGCATCTATAAAATAATTTTCTTATACATCAGTCTATATTCGAGATGCAGAGAATCTATAACCATAAACAAAGATCCTCCCCAATATAACTTTCTATATTCATCGCTCCCTATAAACGATCTTAATTATATACTGCTACTACACAAACATCCCTCACAGTTTCATCCTTAAAAAACTGAAGAGCTTTATATGGGAGAATACTTTCATCATGCAATTATGATTAAGCTCTTTTTAGCTTTGATAACACTAAAAAGACACACTTATTTTTTAATTTTACTATAAAAAATACGCGGCGCACTATTCCAAACCCACTTTTTGATATCAGGCGTCATCGCGACAACGCTATATTGTTGAAAGATAAACGCATAAGGTCCTTTTTGCATCAATTCACGTTGTAAATCAGCATAGAGTTGTGCCCGTTTTTGCGGATCTTTTTGAAATAATGCCTCTTCAACTTTTTGATTCATATTGGCATCAAAATACCCATGCTGCCAACTAGGATAGGCTGTATTTCTAGCCTCAAAACGATTATCTGGATTGAAAATAAGACGTGAAGCCATTGTATGAGGATCCACAGAATCATTATTCCATCCGATAAAAGCCGTATCAAAAGCCCGTGCATTAACTTTTGAAAACAACTGTGTACCTGCTACACGTTCAATTTTAAGACGCACGCCCGCCTGTGCAGCACTATCCTGGAGTGACTGAGCAAGTAACAAAGTATAAGGAGTGTTTGACACGAGAAAATTTGCCTCAAATCCGTTCGGATAACCAGCTTCTGCTAAAAGCTGTTTTGCTTTTTGAATATCAAGTTTAAAGGGTTGCCCCTCTTTTTCATCCAAAGCCCCAACATTGCCAAGAGGAATAAAACTTGCCCGTGGGATACCAATCCCTTTGAGAAGCTTCTTGCCAAGACCTTCATAATCTATGAGATAACGCATCGCCAAGCGCACTTTTTCCTTAGCAAAAATAGGATTTGTCATGTTAAATCCCCAGTACATCATAGTTGGCACTAACACTCTTTCAACTTTAACATCTGTTGTTTTTTGCAGATCTGCAAGATCTTCAGGTGTCAAATTACGAGCAACATCAATATCATGTTTTTGCAACAACAAACGTTGTGTTCCGGGCTCTGCAACATGGCGAATTAAAATCTGCTT
>NZ_JBHIMS010000056.1:0-5643 GCF_042194285.1 Bartonella sp. MM97QHHN
GCTCTGGAGGCAAGCCCTCTTCGATTGCAAAATCGTAATCGGGTTCAAAATCCGTAGGCAATCGACAACCGCGATTAGCTTTCGCTCGTTTTGCTTTTTGGGAAATGTTCTCTTGCTCGTGAATGGGAGGTTGGTTGTCTACACCCGTTGTGATTTGCTCTGATGTGGTCTCAACAGCAGCAACCTCTGTTGGTTCGTCAACCTGTTCGTTTGTTTCTAAACTTTCAGAACCAATTTCTTTTTTTGCTAAAACGATAGTTTTAGTTTTTTTATATATATGTTTGTATTGTTTGTTATAGCATCACAAGCATCATGCTTAGCATCCTTAAGCATGCTGTTAGCATCATGCTTAATATCACAAGCATCTTTTGTATTTTTATCCCATCTTGCCTTCGCTGCCTTTTGCGCTCTCTCTGAAAACTTATTCAAATTCTCATTAGAGTTGTTGAGTTCCTCTTCAACCTGTAAACTCCATAAACGACCACCTTCTAAACGTATCAGTTTCTCATCACTCAATAAAAAATCTAGCGCTTTATTAAAAGCTTTTACTGAACAACCAGAAATGCGTGCTAATATAGAGGCATTCTCAAGAATTGGCTGTCTCTTCTTATACATAAGCAATATCAACATCATATAAGTCGATATTTGATGCGACGTCATTCCACTAGCATCAGATACCCAATCAGAAGGAAAACAACGAACCCAAGCTAACTTAGTTGACATATTTCCCCTCCTGTTCTTTATTATTATTTAGATCTTCATTGAAGTTATTGAGTTCCTCCTCAACTTGTGAACTCCACAAACGACCATCTTCTAAACGAATGATGTATCCCTCTTCTAGCAAAACATTCAATGCTGTCTCAAATTTCTTTACTGAATAACCAGTGTAATGAGATAAAACTTTAATATTACAAAAAAGAGGTTCACCAGTACGAAGCATGCGAAATCGCAATCTCATATAGATATTACCTTCTACAGGAGGTAAATAATCGACGACCACCGCCCATTTATCGGCAAACAGTCTCGTCCATGGTATTTTACCGGACATGTATATCCCCTTCTTTCATTAAATATAAAATTGCCAAAGCATCTGCTTCGTTGTCATCACAAGGCGCGTGACCTTTTGCACGCNATAACAAGTCACCGTAAATATGCGCTGCATCAGTACTATTATGACGCCTCACTTCTTCAAAATACATCGCGTCAATGCTGCCTACTGTCTGTTTTATTTCTGATAGACATCTCTTAAAGCGTAAATAATGCATTCCACCGACTTCAAAATATCGGGGGTGGAAATTCATGACACCACTGATGATGTGACCATCCGCACCGCATATCGCCCAGCCTGTCTTGGTCCCTAGATCAAGGCAAAGAATTGTATGAGACATCTAAATCACCAGTACCTACTTCTCATTAATCTTGTGCTTTAAACTCTCAATCTCAGCATCTAATTCCTTAAGAATTTTCTTCTTTTTTATGACGGGTTGAGCAGAAGTATACACTATGTAAATAGGCGCAACTAAAAGTATAAAAACCATCATTGCAATAAAAAACACTGCATTTATTGATATGAATAAGTAGAGTACTAATTCACCTAGATTCATGTTCCCACCCCATTCTTGAAGATATGCATTTTCAAATCGTGTAAAATTTTATGTTTTTTCGAAATGATCTCACGGAGTTTATCGTTCTTTTTGTCTAATATTTCCGAGACAACAAAGGAGATTATAAGTAAATCAAAGATCACAAATGCAATACCCAAAGCTATCGCTGTCACACTCATCTTTTTTCCCTCACTTTCTTTTCTTCTTATGAGGCGGCGTTTTTACTGCACCTTCACGCTGCTTAAGCTCTTGTCTTAGTCTTTCAATTTCCTCGTCACGTGATTGAACATCTGCTTTTAGTGCCATCACTACTTCACTTACATCTCTGAATGCCTTTTCATGTTCTTCAGTCCTTTGTTGTAGTTCTTTTATCGCTCTATCGCGTTCTTTAATTGCAATATTCAGATCACTAGTTCTCTTTGCCACGTCCTTTGAAGATGCACTTCTTGACCACGCGTATTCTTCATCAAGAGTTTTTATGCTGCTTTTTAAAGTCAAGACCTGCTCTTTAAGAACTTTGACTTTGTTGCGATAATAAAATACAACACGCAACATCGCTCCGCATACAAGCAAAGCTCCCAAAACTACCAAGCCCGCTATTAAAATCTCATTCGAACTCATTCTGATCTCTATTCTTTGCTTTTAGGGCGGTCATCTCGGCCAATCCGTTTTGCCTCGCATTCCATTAAAAAAAGAATGCAACAAGCCGCATGTGCCAAGTGTGATAAATTACTCTCGCCATCCTTATTCTCTCCACCAAACCATGCTAATAAATGACGTAAAGAAGCTCCATACAAACGGCTCCAATTCATGCCATGACGCCAATTGCTTGCACCGTATTTGTTTTCTCCAAGCTCTAAAACTCTACCGATTTCAATCAGTGTCAACGGTGGAATAAGATCAACACGCGGTTTACCAATGTCATTCTTATGTGCTTTAAAAACCATGATTATCCCCCCCTTAAGGCTCTACGTATTTATATGTTTGCTATGACAGAGCGTTTAGTCATAAATTAAAAAAAATGAACTTACTCAATTCAAAAATACACTGCATGCCTCATCTCGTTACATTTAATGTTTGGACCGATTGTGTTTTTCAAAAATTTTTTGAGAGTTTTCTTTGAAATATTTTGTGTCGCCATGCATCTTTATGGACAATTCTGGTCCTAAAGAATTTTTGGCTATTAAATGGTTGTTTTCATCAAAAGAAAAATTCCAATCAGAATTATTAAAAACGATTGTACAGCCTTCTGGAAAACCTATTTCCTGTATTAAATCTTTCAAAATATAAAAAGTATAATATGATTTTTGCAAAACATTTACATAGCTTTGCTCTTTTTTACGATATAAATAAAAAACTTTACGATAGGCCCACAAACAAAAAACCGTAATTACATTGGTCGTAAAAAGTATAATAATTGCCGCTAAACCATAATCCATCTTTACTTTCTTTCTTCTTAAGAGTGTGAAGGCTGCTGTGGGTGTTTGTTATCAGCTGTAGTAAGTGGCACGCCCACCTCTTCAAGAGAGGGGCGTGGGTATAAATCGACATACCAGTCAACGGGACGAACAATACCATTGGTTGTCTTTTCAATCTTTAAGACAATTTCAGGCTCAGGAAACCGCAAGCCGCGTAAATACCTGTTAATCGTACTCTGTGCTACGCCAACTTGCTTCCCAAATTCGGCTTGAGATAGTTTATTTCGTGTGAGATATGATTTCAATTTTTCCATAATTCAAATAAATACCATAAAAGACTGTTTTAGTCAATAAAAAATACCTTTATGGACTTTGTTAAATAAGCAGTCTTGGTGTAAGGTTTAGAGCATGCATATAATTAAAAAATTGAGGAAAGATTTGGGACTCACACAGGTGAAATTGGCTGAAAAAGCTGGTACCACGCAACCTCAAATAAAACGGCTTGAAAAAGGTGAGCGAAAATTAACCAAAGAGTGGGCGGAAAAGTTAGCACCACATCTTGGTGTAAAGCCGTTTAATCTTCTTTTCCCAGAAAACGAGGAAATACATCCCATATCTAATGCTATTGGAATGATACCGGTGATAGGAAAAGTTGCTGCTAGCTCGTGGATGTCGGTCGAAGATATGGATTTTGGATTTGATGACATAGAATATGTACCCAGCACCTCGAAATACCCAGCTCACTTTCAATTTGCTTTAAAAATCGAGGGCAACTGCCTTAACAAAATTGCTCGTGATGGTGATCAACTTATTTGCGTAGACATAATAAAAGCCGGCATTAATGTGGAACCTAACGATCTCGTGATAGTTGAACGCAGCCGATTCAATGGTCAAATGATTGAGCGTACAGCTAAACGTATACGTCAAACTATTAGTGGATTTGAACTATGGCCTGAAAGTACTGAACCCAATCATCAAGAACCTATCAAAATAAATGGGGCAACTGATGGAGAGGAGATTCGTGTAGTTGGGAAAGTTCTTTGGATTTTAAGAAAACCCTGAAAACAAAGGAGAAGCGGGAATGGGGACAGTAGACGAGAGCTTAAAAATAATAGCTGATAAAGTCAAAAATCATTCAGATACTATGTTAACTGAAGAAGCGGTCAAAACAGCGGTCGTTTTACCATTTCTGCGCGCACTTGGGTATGATATTTTCGATCCACTTGAAGTCATTCCCGAGTTTACTGCTGATGCCGTTGGTAAAAAAGGTGAAAAAGTTGACTATGCTATCCGTATAGACGGTGAGATACGTATTCTTTTTGAGTGCAAACCGATATCTTGCGAATTGAGTTCAAAGCATTTAAGTCAATTATATCGATACTTTAGTGTAACGAATGCTAAATTCGCGATTTTGACAAATGGTCGATTTTTTCATTTTTACACAGATCTTGATGCTGCAAACAAGCTCGATAATAGGCCATTCCTTACTTTTGATGTAATAGAATACAATACTGTGGTACTTACAGAGCTTAAAAAGTTTGAACGCTCAGCATTTAATATTGAAAATATATTGGTGACAGCCGAGCAGCTCAAATATGTATCTGGAATAAAACAAAACATCCAAAAAGAAATAGAAAATCCGTCCGAAGGTTTTGTTCGTGTTGCTTGTGCGGATGTTTATGAAGGGCGCCTGACTGCTAATGTCTTAGAAATGCTCACAGGTGTTACTAAAAATGCGTTTCGCGAAGTAATATCTGATGCGGTAAAAAGTCGGCTTTCTAGCGCTTTACAAACAACAACTGAAACCGACAAGCAAGATAATATTGCTACATCTATTGGTAATGAACATGCCATAATAACGACCGAAGAGGAAGTTGAAGGCTTCATGATTGTCAAGGCAATTGCGCGTGAAGTTATTTCTGCCGACCGTATTGTTATCAGAGATGCAAAGTCGTACTGCGCCATTTTAATTGACAATAATAACAGAAAGCCGTTGGTTCGACTGCACTTTAACAGAAAACATAAGCAACTAGCCCTTTTCGATACTGATATTGATGAAAAAGTCGGTATTGAAACGCTAGATAATATTTATGATTTTGCAGACAGAATAAGAGAAACAGCAAAAAAATATTTATAAGATATTCTAACAACCTATGTATGCCCCGCTGAAGCGGGGTTTTTTTGTTCGTCCGCAGTTTTTATAAAAAAACTACGGCGTTATCTACCCATCGATTGGCTCTGTCTGCACACTGCCCCAATTTTTCCTGCATATAAATTTCAAATACAGCTAACTGATTTATTTTTTTACGGGATACTAGGAAGTATCATGCCTCTACACTGAACGCTACAATACTCAAACCGATTCGTAATAAATATTAAAGTTCATTTATAAAAAACCATTTTAGCATAAAATGACTTGACCATAATAATCCTTTACGGTATACTCCTCTATAACAACATATCACGAAGAAGCAAAAGCCGATCTGGTGTAGATTAAATTACATTAACACGAACAATCGCCAAGAGGCGTTAGGGAGGAAAAATTATGGATAAGCCAATTCTTATTAATTCCAATGAAATTTTATTAGTTGTCTATGATGATGATCAAAACATTGGTCGGT
>NZ_JBHIMS010000002.1:0-2715 GCF_042194285.1 Bartonella sp. MM97QHHN
GTTCAAAGCGAACAGTGCTTTTATTGTCTCCAACAACACACATTGGCTTAGTGATGACAGCTTTCATCATTGCTCCTTTTGCGTCATAATTAATGACATCATTAGTCAATTATTGATTTTTGTTATTTGAAAAATAGATTAGTCAGAATTACCCAGAAAACAGGGCTTTCTAGCCACGTTTCAAGATCACATTTTACTAAATTTTTAGAGGATATTTTTGAATTTTGGACGCAATTCGACCAGTACAGCAGCGTCATTAAATACGACTTTTCACATATTGTCAACAAAAAAAATCAATATATTGTGTTTTTTTTATTTTTTTACCTAAATATGCTGCTTTACAAACAAATGATGCAAATATTCCGTTCCCAAAAATCGTTTATACGTTAAAGCATTTACCATTTATTTTTTGGATAAAAATACTTCTGGAGAGCATTTAGAGCAATACGCAAAGAACTAACAAGATGTGGTAATGTTTGGTTTTCTATAACAAGATGTTGTATCGCGGCATAAAGATTATACTGTCTATAGAGGTGTTGTGCTTCTTTGATAGCCTCTTGCATGTTTGAAAACTGTTCTGTTGCAAATTTAATCCATTTTTCTTTTGCTGTCTCATCAGAAGATGAGGGCATTTTATCATAAACAGCACTTGGCAAACCTTTTGCACACGAATAGTCATTTTTCACTTCAAGATATTTTTGCGCAGCATCATATTGGTCTTGATTTATTTCGCCTTGCAAATAAAGCCGCCCGATATAGGTACCGGAAAGCGGATTTTTAGCCTCTTCTATGGTCAAACAGAAGCGTTTGGCACGCATTTCAATTGCCAATTTATCCATGGGTTCATGCGGTGTTTTTGCTCGTGAGATACGTCCATTTGGTTCTCTGATACACCCTTTAATCCGAGGACGACCACGTTTTGTACGTTTTTTTCTTTTAGCCATATTTTTTCAATCAGAATGGGACGCTATCGTTAAGAGCTGTTCTATAATCTTGAGCACCTGAAGCGATAGCATAATTTTGAGAAGTAATAGGTGAAGGGGTAGGGGATGCCGATTGATCTTTTTTGGCATCAAGCAAATACAACTCGCCTTTGAATTGTGGTAAGACAATCTCTGTTGTGTAACGGTCATGCCCATTTTTATCTTGCCATTTGCGTGTCTGTAATTTTCCTTCTATGTAAACCTTTGAACCTTTGTTTAGATATTGAAGTGCAATTTTTGCTAAATGTGGATTAAAAATCACAACTGAATGCCATTNTTCATTGTTTTGCTTTCGGGATCAGCACCTAAACGCCCGATTAATGTCACTTTATTTAGCATGTTTTTTCTTACCTTAAACTTGTACTTTAATACATAGAAAATCTTAGCATGATTTTCATATTTTTTCAATTATTTCAAAATGATAATATTGTTTTTTAACATATAAAATTATATTTAATATGCAAAAAAACATAAATAGTTCAGTGTTCATTTAAAACTCTTGAAATACATACATAAATGTATTAACATAAGATATGAAAATAAGATTTGAATGGGATGAAGCTAAAGCGAAAAGTAATCTTAGAAAGCACCGTGTCAGTTTTGAAATTGCTGCTCGTGTTTTTGCAGACCCGTTCGCCATGGTTAAACAAGACCGTATTGAAAACGGAGAATATCGTTGGCAAACTTTGGGTCTTGTGGATGGTTTTTTACTGCTGCTCGTGGCGCATACTGTCCATGATGATAAAGATGGTATAGAAGTAATCCGTATTATTTCAGCGCGGCGAGCTAACTCGAAAGAAAGGAAACGTTATGAAGAAGAAAGTTCTTTATGAAATTGATGTAGGTAACTTATCACCTTTGACAGATAAACAGAGAGTTGAAGTTGATAAGCTGGCTGCAATGCCGGACAGTGCAATTGATCATAGTGATATTCCGTCACTCAATGATGCATTTTGGAAAAACGCCGTTCGCAATCCATTCTATAAACCAACCAAAACTGTCACAACAGTACGTGTGGATTCAGACGTTCTAGCGTGGCTTAAAAGTCAAGGGAAAGGATATCAAACACGGATTAACGCAATTTTACGTGACGCCATGCTTCGTTCAATGCGTTGATCTCTTTCCTGCTACAAAGAGTATCAAACTGCTTTCGATAGTTTTTTATCTCCTTGTTGATCTCATCTATGAACGTTGAGAAGAAACAACGTAATCTGAACAGTTTTATAAAATCGGAAATTTTACTATAGCTTTTTAACTGAGCACTGTAGTGTGTAAATAGATATGTTTATTAAACTGCGTGTATGTAACATAAGAAACAATACACAAACTAAAAAAGAATACCAAAGAGCAATATCTGAGTACCAAAGTACATTATCCAATGAAAAAGAAAGCTTGTACTCCACGTACTTAGAAATGAAAGGTAAAGAAACAGTTTCCTTATAACTATTTGGGAAAATTAAAACGACAAGTGCTAAACTTATTAGCTTTAAAAGTCTGTGCATATACTGTTGTAAATCACGTGTTAGTTTCACCCAACCTGTTGTATTGCCGCGTTTGTATTTTGGGTTGCTCTGCAATTCAGAAGGAATCTTGGAATTGCATAAAATTGCAAAAACCGTTGTGACTATTACCAAAGAAACAGATGCGAATGTCAAAATACTTTGAATAAAGTAGGGATTTTTTTTAATTCCTAAAAAACATAAAAATATAAAAGTTATAATGCCAAACAAGG
>NZ_JBHIMS010000057.1:0-5535 GCF_042194285.1 Bartonella sp. MM97QHHN
ATCATTATAAAGATTAGAAAAATCCCTTTTAATAGACCGTGTCAGTGTTGTCAGTTCTTTTTAGAGCCTATATTATTTTTTTAATGAGAGAAAATTAAAATCAATATATTTCAATAGGTTATAATTTTAATGATGCAACCTTTATTAAAAGACAACCCATAAATTCAATTCATAATATATATTTGTCAGTTATGTGTCAGTAAATTGAACTGACAAAATAGATTATTTTAGTGAGTGATTAAAACGTGCTTTATGAAAAGCATATGATCCTTTAAGCCTTTCAAAAGAAAGGGATTATAATCATAATAGATGCTATCAAGACCATTATGGTTATGAGTTTAGGGGGGTATGGGGGTTTTTGGGGGTCTTTTTACCCCCCACTTTATATATATTTTTTAATCCAAAATAAAAGTTATTATATTTCAATAAGTTAATCTTTCAAATAAACAACCCATATTACACACAACACGTAAATACAATCTGTAATATATATAAAAAGGATTTTTGAAGGTATTTTGAGGGTGTGAGAAACCTTCAAAACCTATAAGTAATATAAGAAAATGAATATACATAACTCTCTTTAAACAAAGCTATCATTTTAGATTACGGTATAACCTCTTAAAGGCAATGTAAAAAAATTTAATTCACTTTAGATAGGGTTTCTTAAAAGTCTTAAAGGCAATCCAAATAAAAGTATCTAAAAGTGCAAGTTTCTTCTTTTTAGAATAACGCATATAAGCACTCTTTTTAAAGATTGTATGTAATCAACTTAACAAGAGAGGTATAGATTATGGTTATAAGCTCTATACCCCTTGTGAATTTAGCATGCCTATCATGTGAACATGCTTTATAAGTTATTCAGTTTCTCTTAGTTCTAATTTTGGTAGGTTCTTAACGATTTTCATTGTCTCTAAACTTACGGTAATAACCCTCTGAAATAACTCTAGAGGGTAGGCAGGGTTGCCAATGGTTTCAACAGCATAACGATTGGCATCATTAACAATGCCACTCTTTTTATCAGTCTTTACGCATTGACGCCCCATAACCCATTCAAGAGCGGGTTTACCATTGACGATATACGCATAAGCTTCAAGAGGTATATCTGTTATTGTGATATTGTTATTATAAATAACAGTGGTTTTATCTTTCTCTTTACCTGCTTTTGCGAATTTCATTTCAGTCACATAATAGAATTTTTCGAGATTAGAGATTTCTGTCTGTTTTGGATTACCCTTTTTAAAGATCACGGGATAAGGCTCTACATCTTCATAGTTTACGTGCAAATGACCGAGTTCACGCCCAGCTGTTACAAACTTCCAAAAATCATCAGCACTCTTTACGCAAGGAATGCGAGGTAATTCTTTGCATAAATTATCAGCATAACGAGCACGGTAATCTTCTGAATGTAAAATCCCATAAACATAATAGAACAAATCATCTTTAGTGATAGTTTCATTAGGATAAGCGGCTTTAAAATGTTCTAGCCCCTCATCAGTAATAGCATTACGCCTCTGTAAACCAGCTGTTGTGTTTTTCTCCGTAGAATGCGTAAATAAATGGGATTGTTTCTCACTTTTACTTTTTGAAACCGTAGTATCTTCGTAAATATAGCGTGGAAAACATTGACCTTTTTCTATTGAATCTAAATTAGGCAAAGCTTTAGTCATCAATACAGAAAAGTCTTTCTTTGCTCCTATACCTGTAATTTGTATCACCTTATTATCAACCGCTTGTCTTATCGGGAATATACGCGGCATTTGATAAACTGCTTCATTAAAGACGCTATTGTAATAAAGCCATTGTTGTGTAAAAGGACGGTATAGGCTTTGAATAAGGCATTTATCTTCAAATTCGGAAAATTTACCTCTTAATAATTCTCTCTTAAGAGTACTGCTCCAACTAATCTTTCTTACATCGGAATTGACGAAATCATTCACGACCTTTGCACGTGCTGTACGATCAGCATGTGAATAGGTATTATTTAAACGTTTTACCTCATTATTATAGAAGGCAGTCATGTTATTCATATTTTTCTTTACAGATTCACGGCTTGAGTTATACGTCCAAGCATCACGATTGGTTGAAACACCAAGAGAATAAGTTTCAAAGAGCTTTTTATCATGCCCCTTTTTGACACCCATAGCTAAGAATGTTTTGAAACTGTCATCACGTTGATCAAGCCAATCACTGTACTTATCTGGTGTAATTATTTGCCAACCTTGTTTGCTCCGTGTAATACCATCAATGCTACCAAGAGACTCTATTATTATAAGCTTTTCTTTTCTCGTGAGATAATCTCCAATATCACGAAAATATATCTTACCACGCTGTTGTGCATTTGGATTTTTTACGAGAATGGAAATCGCTATAGGGGCTCGAGATCCAGAACCAAAAATTTTACCACCTTCTTTTCGAGAAAGTTCTCCAGAAGTTCGTTGGTTACCCCGTAAATGGAAAATATAAAGGCTGCTAAATTCTTCAACGAGGCATTTGCGTAAACCATCCATAGAATGTCCAGTAATAAAACCGGCATTTGTGACAAAGCCGATTACCCCAGCATTATCAATACGGTCACTAGCCCAGCGGATAGCGCGGATATAACTATCATATAACTTTTGCGTACTAGTTGCTTTCGATTTAGCTATATAAGTCTCACGAATACGATCATCTAATATGGGATAAGATATATTGGGATTATTATCGTTTTCATTCTTTTGTCCTACCGAATAAGGAGGGTTACCAAAGATAACTTTAATATCCAGTTTCTTTTGATGCTCTAAATATTCACTGTTTTCCTCTAGTAAACCTTTCATCAAATCTTGTTTTTCAAGCATCCGAAACGTATCAGCCAAACCAATATGCTTGAATGGGATATAATTCCCTTTCATCAGACTATGATAGGTCGATTCAATGTTAATCGCTGCTATGTAATAAGCCAGTAAAACAATCTCATTGGCATGAATATCATGACGGAATTTATATTCCATATCCTCTGGTTTGATGAGATTGGATTGTAATAGCCGTGTGATAAAGGTCCCTGTTCCAGTGAAAGGGTCAAGAATAGAAAAACCCCGTGACCCCAAGCTTTTTCCAAACTCATTACGCAACACATCATCAACAGAATGAATGATAAAATCAACAACCTCAACGGGTGTATAAACAATCCCAAGCTTATCCGTGGTTTTCTTAAATGCCTTGGCAAAAAAACTTTCATAAAGTTTGATAATAAGATTCTGTTTTGCATGAGTTTCTGTAATACCTGCTGTACAGAATGTGACACTTTTGTAAAATTGATCAAGATCTTTGGTTTTTTCTTCAATGTTCGTTTTATCCAGTTCTCTTAAGATCTTGTCCATTGCTTGCGAAATGGCATTGTTCTGTACAAATTCATTACCGTCAAATAAAGCTTCAAACACGGGACGCGTGACAAGATGTTGCGCTAACATCTCAATCGCTTCCTCTTGCTTGATTTCACTGTTGACGTTGTTCTTTAATTCCTTATGGAATGCATCAAAGGCGTGAAAGGCTTCACTCTTTTCATCGGAAATCATATCTTTAAGATGATTGATATGGTTTTGAGCAATCTCAGCAACATTGTTCGCCCAAATGCCCCAATAATCCGTGATTTTAAAACTATCCAGAAAAATGGCTTTGACAAAATCAAAAAATTCAGAACGGCGGAATAGGTCTCCTTGTCCTCCAGATACCGATTGAGATTTGCTTTCTGCTGTTCCAATGACACGTCCAGAACTTTCTGTTTTGGATGGTATCGAGATCTCATCAACCGTTGTGGTAAGCTCTTTTAATTCATTGGCACGCTTAATCTCTATAATTTCAATCGTATGGCTGCTATCTTGTCCTAAAGACATCTGATTAATTGTCCGAGCAAGCCTTTCGTCATGAGAATGTAAAGCATGCAAAACTTGCCAAACAACACGGTATCTCTTATTGTTTTTTAAAGCCTTTTTGGCTTCTAAGTGTGAAGGAATGATAATGGGTAAAATGATATAGCCCGTTTTTTTATTTGGAGCACGACGCATCACACGCCCTACTGCCTGTATCACATCCACTTGGCTATTGCGCGGGTGTAAAAACATGATGGCATCAAGAGCAGGGACATCAATCCCTTCTGAAAGACACCGAACATTGCTTAAGATCCGACAAACGTTTTGCCCCGCATCTTCTTTAAGCCAATCCAATTCCTCATTGCGTTTTTTGACGCTTTGCGTTCCGTCAATATGTCTTACTTCACAGTTTAGAAAGGGAACGGTTTGAAGGAAATCATCAATATGAGATTTGATAATTTTATTAAAGAGCTTTGTTATATATTGAGAGGTGTTAATGTCTTTGCAAAAAGCTAAAGCACATTGCATGGGCTCTGTATCATCATCATCAACAGCCGCTTGCTTATCTATTTTGGTAAGTGCTCTATAACAGCCAATAATTTTTGCCGCATCATCTAAATCAATTTCACGGTTTTCATTGGCAATAATCTCCTGTATGGCTGGTGTGATATAGGTTTCATTAATACCCAAGACCACAATCTTGTAAGGAGTTAAAAGTTCATTATCGACAGCTTCCGCGAAGGTATAATGATGAAGTTGTTTGCCATAAAGGGTTTCATCGTCCATAGATGCCAAAACAGCATTGATCTCATCCGCCCGCCTTTTAGCAGTGTCACTAAAGATACGCGGCGTTGCTGTCATATACAGACGTTTTTTGCCCCGAATGATGCTGTTATCGTGAACCTTGATAAATTCAGATTCATTGTCTTCAGTTCCCAATGAAGCCCCAGTTGTTCTATGGGCTTCATCACAGATGATCAGATCAAATTCGGGTAAACCATGGTCTTTTTGGGCATCCGAAATCACTTGAATTGAATGATAAGTTGAAAAGACCACGGTCATTGCATCTGCTAGGGATTCACAAGCTTCTTTAGCAAGGGCTTGAGCATCCGTGGTAGCAGGGAGAACAAGATCTGATGTTTCCATGCCAACAATATCATCTTGGTTTTTACGGCGCTTGCCTACTTTTGTATCCGAACACACCGCAAAGGAACGCAAGGGCACTTGTGCATCGGCTGTCCATTCACGGATTGTTTGCGAGACTAAAGCCAGAGAAGGCACCAGAAACAACACACGCTTGCCTTTTCCTGCTATGTGTTCTGCTATCTTAAGGCTTGTGAAAGTCTTCCCCGTTCCACATGCCATAATCAGCTTGCCACGATCTGCTTCTTTTAAACCTTCACAGACTTTCTTGATGGCTTCTTCTTGATGGGGACGAGGCTCTTTTGTTGATTTCAGAAGAACTTCTTGTTTTGTTGCAAATATTTGCCAATCTATCCGACTGTTTTCCATATGACGAAGGTCAATACGATAAACGGGTATCGCTTGTCCTTTAATCATGGCATTCACATTGTCACTTAATTCCACTTCTGTGGTATCAACGAGAAGACGATATTTAAAGATGTCTTTTCCAGAGGCAGCGATAAAGCTATCAATATCTTTTTTACTGATCTGATGGTCAGCTTTATAA
>NZ_JBHIMS010000017.1:0-2838 GCF_042194285.1 Bartonella sp. MM97QHHN
GGGCATTGAACATGAAGAGAATGCCTTAAGAGAATATGAATTCATTTATGACGCAGAAGTCACAAGATGCGGGTTTATCCCCCACCCCAAAATAGAAATGGCGGGGGCTAGTCCTGATGGGTTGATTGGAGAGGACGGTTTAATCGAAGTCAAATGTCCACAATCAACAACCCATCTTCGTTTTTTTATTTATGACGAAATCAAACCTGAATATATCGCACAGATGCAATTCCAAATGGCATGCACTGGACGCAAATGGTGTGATTTCATGAGCTATAATCCAAACTTTGTAGGCAAATCTACTGGTTTGAGAATGAAAATCAAACGCGTCAACCGCGATGAGAAACACATTGAAGAGATCAATAAAGCTGTCGAAATCTTTTTAGGGGAAATAGAACAAGAGATGCAAAAGATTTTGGCAAAAGCTGCTTAAATCTATGGGGGTGCTCTCTCCTCCCAGCACTCCCACCCATTTACCAAGGAAATTAAACGTGTGTAACACTAAACATATTATCATACAGCCTGCTAAAGATGAGGAATTTTGTTTTTTTACCATTGGCTATGAAGGTAAGTCCCTTGAGGATTATCTTAGTTGTCTCATAGAAAACAATATCAAAACTTTATGTGATGTTCGTAAAAATCCAATAAGTAGAAAACACGGATTTTCGAAAAGACAATTAGAGAAAGCTGTGAGCAATATTGATATTGAATATATGCATATGCCTGAACTTGGAATTGCTTCTGAAAAACGAAGAAATTTGAAAACACAAAAAGATTATGACCGCCTTTTTAAAAATTATCAAAATACAACTCTCAAGAATAATTTTTGTGCAATAAACAAATTATATCAAATTTTTTTAAACAAAAAGCGCGTTGCAATCACCTGTTTTGAAGCCAATGTATGCATGTGTCATAGAGGACAACTCGCATTAGCTCTTACTCAATTGCCTGATTGGAAATATGAAATTAAACACATCTAAAAAATAAACTTACAGATTTTTTACATATGGAGGTGCTTCTCTTCACAAATGCCTCCTAGCACCACCACCCTTCTTAACACTTTTAAGTCATGCGTGATTCACGAAATGGGTGAATTGTACGCAAATCAAGGAAATAAACCATGGAAAAGAAATATGAACTTACTGATGAAACAATTGAGTTTAGAGGAAAAACTCTTCACCGCATTCGTGCATTAAAAAATTTTGGAGACGTCAAAAAAGGAAATCTTGGCGGTTTTATACAAAATGAAAGCAATCTTTCACATGATGGCAATTGCTGGGTTGGTGATGATGCAAAAATCTATGGTTATGCCAAGGTTTTGGGAGATGCACATGTTTATGGAAACGCTTGTGCTGATGGTTTTGCAAGAGTTTATGACAAAGCCAAGGTTTTTGATAATGCTTATATTGATAATATTGCTGATATTTACGAAAATGCATGTATTTTTGGTAGTGCATGTATTACCGGACAAACTAATATTTTTGGCAATGCTCAGATTTTTGGACATGCTCATGTTTTTGCCAGTGCACAAATCTACGAGAATGCACAAGTTTCCGGTGGTGCGTTTATTAGTGGAAAAGCTAAAATTTATGGAAATGCTAAAATTTATAACATTCCATTGATTTCCATCAGAGCAAAAGTTGGGGGAAATGCCAAAATCTGTGGTGAAGCATTTATTCAGGGAAACGCAGAGATCATCAATGATGAAATTATTTCAACAGGTGAGAGGCAATAAACCATGAAAAAATATGAACTGACTGATGAAACAATCGAAGTTGGGCGCAAAACGCTCCGCCGCATTCGTGCATTGAGAGATTTGGAGGACGTCAAGAAAGGTGATCTTGGCGGCTATATCGAGAAAGAAGACAATCTAAGTCATGATGGCAATTGCTGGGTTGGGGGTTATGCCAAGGTTTATGATGATGCTAAGGTTTACGAAAATGCACATGTTTACGGTTATGCCGAGGTTTACGACAATTCTCGTATTTATGGCAAAGCAGAAGTTTTCGATGAACCGTGCATTTACGGTCATGCAGAAGTTTACGGTGATGCATATATTTGCGGTGAACCGCACGTTTTTGATAATGCAGAAGTTTATGGCAATGCACAAGTTTACGAAGAGCCATACATTTACGATAGGGCGCGTGTTTACGGTGATGCGCATGTTTACNGAGCCATACATTTACGATAGGGCGCGTGTTTACGGTGATGCGCATGTTTACGGTGATGCGCATGTTTACGGTCATGCAAAAATTTACGGTGATGCATGTGTATGTTGGAACGACTGGATTGATGACGATAGAAGAATCTCAACTAGAGAAAAAACCAGATGAGAAAATAACGAACTACTAATCTTATAGTATCTCTATAAGCCGTTTCTAACACCGAAAAACCAACTTTTAAACACCAGCGTGATTCACGCCACGGGGGAATTGCATCTAAAATGAAGGGGAACAGATATGGCACACCGCCAACCTACTATAACACAACCAGCCATTGCACGTGCTTTACGAGAAGCTAAAAAACAAGGAGCAGAGGTTGTAGAAATCAAGCCTACTGGTGAATTATTAATTCATATCAATAAAATCGTAACACCCAGAACGATAGATAATACTTATAGCATTGACGATTTTCCACCGCTTGAAAATGAACAAAAAGACTACGATACCAGCAAATCGTGTCCCTCTGTTGACGGTATAAAGTTTTAGCCATGCCAAAACGCCGTCCACCGCATCTTGTTCGTGAACGCACACGCCATGGTAAAATCATATGGTATGTACGTATTGGTCATGGACCACGGTTTCGGATTGAAGGAACCTATGGAACGCAAGAGTTTGT
>NZ_JBHIMS010000062.1:0-4281 GCF_042194285.1 Bartonella sp. MM97QHHN
TGAATTAGCTCGTATCAAGTATCGCCAGCGTGATAGAGATTTACAGCATATGATGCAAGCCAATTCGATGATTGATCAACTAAATGAAAACCGCTTAGGCATGATAGGCAACTTATTCCCCTCTTACAATAATGCCTATTCGAATATGTTGCAGGGGTCATCTGTTCTTAATGACTACAATCAACGCCTTGTTGATGCCAATCGTGAACGTTGGCTGGAACAAGACAATAGCGGCTGGAATAGGTTGAATATGCTTATGAATGCCGGTCATGGTTTTGCAAGGAATTACGGCACGACGACGAATAATCATACAATCTCTAAGATAGAGGGCAATAATCCGTGGAAAAATGTAGGGGCTATAGGTTCTTTAGCACTTCAAGCAGCACCGATGGCTTTTGGTTACATGGCAGGTGGTCCAATGGGAGCAGCGTTGGCAGGAGGAGCATCCAAGTTTTTTTTAGATTACATGAATCAAAAGAAAGCTCTGGAGAATAATTAAAGAATAGTTTTGTAGGAGAGTGTGATGGCATTTCCAATATTATTTCCATTAGCTGGGGCAGCTTTTATGGCAGCAAGAGCTGCGCCTCATGTTTTTAGGTATCTTGCTCCTAAAGCGGTTACAGGGGCGAATAGATTGGGACAATTAATAACAAAGAACCCCGTGGGGAAATTCGTAGCAAAGTATCCAAAAACCAGTGCAGTTATGGGTGTGGGGTCAGCCATTGAAAGTATGATGACACCAGAGAAAGCACAAGCCCCATCCAACCCCTATTTACAGAATAGTCTGAATCCATATGGACCATTTATGCCCTATACGGCTCCTAAAGCGGAAATGCCTCTTGGATTTGATCAACATCCACCCATGCCAAATGCACTAGAGAGTACTCCACAAGAACTAAAACCTCATATTAATGAACAAACGCAACCATTAGCACCCGCTTCCCCAACACCGACTCCTGAACTGACAGATGCAGAGAAATTTTTACAGTCCAATACTTATAAGTTTTTTCAATCAGATGCGTATCAGAAGCTCAAAGATCTTTTTGCAGGTATGGCGGAATCTTCATCAGACGGTTCTGGGTGGGATGCGCTTGCAAGTGGTGTGAAGCATCTTAATGAAGGTGATAAACGAAGAGAACAAGTCAATCAAACCGTCGAATACCTAAAATCTAAAGGTTACAGCGAAGAAGAAGCTGCTATCATGGCACGTAATCCGCAAATGCTTAGTGCGATGCTAACAGGTGGTGATAAACCTCAGTTAGATAAAGGTTATGAATGGGATCCCAATTCACAACTAGGTGAACGTAGAGCGAGACCGGTTAAGGGGTCGATGCAGGAACTTGAGTATAATCAGAAAAAACGAGACATAGAAGAGTGGGAAATAGGTAAGAGAAACACTGCTGCTGTAGCAGCAAAAGAAATTAATCATATTGTGGATACAGTTAACAATGCTCTTCAAATTATAGAGAAGAATCCCAAAAAGGCTGCTGGTAAGGTCGGTGCTTTTGCTCAGATTTTCCCCGATACTGCTGCAAAAACATTAAAAAATAAATTAAAAACGCTTGAAGGTGGTGTCTTTGTTCGAGTGATTGAAGCAATCAAAAAGCAAAGTGACGGCGGGAAATTAGGCGTTGGACCGTTATCTAATGAAGAAAGCAGGCGCATAGTAGCATCTTATGGTACTATGGACATTAGCGATAAACCAGAAGAACTATATAAAACGCTCTTAAAAATCAAAGATATGTTTGATCTTTTTAAAAAACTGAATGATGAGGAAATTTATAGGTTGTCAAATGGAATGGAAGTAAGACCGCGTCTAAAGTATTCTGCTCAATATGCTAATCAGTCGATGTCACAAGGAGGTAGTGCAAACTTGCCAACTACAATTAGCAGAGCAAATATTAAAAAACTTGCTATTGGAGAAAGAGTATCCATACCAGACGGTAACTATATATATGACATTATTAGGGATAGATAAATGGTTCATCATAATAATACTCATCAAGATTTTCCAGATTTTGGTCCTGGAATAAGAATTATACGCCGTATCCCTAAAGAGGAATACGAAACATCGGTAGAGGAACCATTTCCAGATTTTGGTCCTGGAATAAGGGTTATACGTCGTATCCCTAAAGATGAATACGAAACATCATCCCAACATCCCGAAATAAGTAGCAGTGAAGCCTTTTGGAATTCTTTAAAGCATGGATTGAGTTTTAATTTAGATGATGAGATTGCAGGGATCACAGCGGCAGGACGTGATTCTGATGATGAGTTGGCAATAAAGGCTTTTGCGAAGGGGCTTATCAACTATTGGACTGGAGATAAGAAAACCATAGAAAAATATGAGAAAGAAGCCAATAGAATACGTGATTATTATCGTAGGATGAGTGATCAACATTATTGGACTTCTTTTGCTGGAAATGCTTTAGGGTCGACAATCCCTTCACTTGCGACTTTAGGGGGAGGATTGTTAGCCTCAGGAGCACGCTTTGTAGCGCCTACACTTGCAAGGAATGTGGCGGGGTCAAAATTAGGTCAAGCCTTTTTGAAAGCAGGTCAGTTACCCCCAAGTCGATTTGCAAGTCCATTTTTAGGCATCACGAACAAAACAACATTGCCTCATTTGCTTAAAGTAGGGGCAGCATCTGGTGCATTACATGGTGCAGGAGAAGGGGAAGGGTTTGGGAATACACTTACAAGTACGTTATCTGGTGCAGGTTTAGGAGCGGGTGGGGCATTGGCTGGAAGTGCTTTAGCTCATTTAGCTGGTTATCCGGTAAGCGGAATACGAAGACTTTTTTCTCCTTCTCATACGAAAGAAGGTGTTTCAAAAGATACGTTAAGAGCAATCAGTAAACATTTAGGCAATGAAGCTTCTGAAGAGCTAGGAGAATCTTTTAAAAAAGCAGTTTCTACCGATTACGTAGCTGATCATAGTCCTTTTTTACAAGACCTTGTTTTTGATATCGCAAAAAGAAACCAAGGGGCTTATCTTGATTTAACCAAGAGAGCTGAACAGAGAGCGCTGGGAGGAGGGGAGCGTATTCATCAGGCGGCTGATAAATACTTTGTTCCTCGTCAAAATGTCACAGGTTTAAAAAATGATCTTATCGCGAGTAGGGAAGCATATACAGAACATCTTTACGAAATAGCTAAGAAGACTCCGATAGGAGAAAAATATTATGGTGCTCTTAATGAATTAATGAAGCGTCCATATTTCAAACAAGCTTATGATGAAGGACTAAAGCGGTTTATTACGGATGGCAACAACGTTAGTCCGTTTTCTTCTCAAAAATTTAGTCTCCTTAGAGAGAAACCCAACATGGGGGCTCTTCATAAGACTAAAGAGGTTATCGATTTAATGATAAGAACGGAAAAGAAACAAGGAGATAATAGCCAAG
The DNA here is from genome assembly GCF_042194285.1 of Bartonella sp. MM97QHHN. Classification (NCBI taxonomy): domain Bacteria; kingdom Pseudomonadati; phylum Pseudomonadota; class Alphaproteobacteria; order Hyphomicrobiales; family Bartonellaceae; genus Bartonella; species Bartonella sp. MM97QHHN. The sequence goes on from NZ_JBHIMS010000062.1 coordinate 3,405, forward strand.
TTCGCAGTTTAGTGGGTATCAAGAAAAAATTGTTAGAGCTTATGGATGATATCTCGTCTGAATATAAGAAAGGGCGGGCATTGTATCATCAATATAGTTCACATGTAGATGCCATGGATGAAGGTTCCAAAATCCTTAGCAAGTCGGTTAATAAGGATGAATTCAGTAAAATCTTTGATGAATTACCAAAGGCACAACAAGAATACTTTAAAAAGGGCTCAAGGGCAGAACTTTTACAAGGTATGGGGCAAACAAAAGATGAAGTATCCAAGGCAAAGGAGATTTTTGGTACGAATGATCTGTATGAACGATTTGCAAAGATTTATGGAGCCGATAAAGCTTCTGCTGTTAAGAATGTTGTCAATAAAGAAGCTAATTATGCAGATTTTTATAACAGAATACCAGGTCGTGTAGCGGATGAAAAGATATCTTTTAGGCATAACGTCAATATGCCAACGGGTAAACGTGATGCAGCTGTACAATTAGCAAAAGCTGCTGGGAAGGCAGCTTGGATTCCTTTCAAAGAGGCGGCGTTTAGAGAGCGTCAACGGATTGAAAAGGATGTTGTCAAATTGTTAACAGGGGGGACACAGATTAAGAATGATCAAATTGTAGCTCTCATTCAACGCATGGTAAACGCGCATCATAAGGGATATGCGACAAAAGAATGGTTCAAAAAGCTTTCTGCTGCTTTGTTTGGAGGTGGGGGAAAAGCCTCAACGGAGGAGTTGAATTTATTGAGTGCATTTGAGTAAGGGAGGAGATTAGGCTATGACCCGTTCTAGTCCTTCTGTTAATCAAGCGATACGGCAAACGGCAGCGCGTTATGGTTTGCCAGAGAGTTATTTGTACCGTGTTGCGCAAGTGGAAAGTGGAG
>NZ_JBHIMS010000078.1:0-25634 GCF_042194285.1 Bartonella sp. MM97QHHN
TTTGATGATGTCAAGGCTGGTGATCTTGGTGGTTATATTGAAAAGGAAAGCAACTTATCTCATGATGGCAATTGCTGGGTTTACGATAAAGCACGCGTTTTTCAAAATGCAAGGGTTTATGAAAATGGTAAAGTGAAAAGCTTTTTTGTAGACGTTTATGGTGATGCACAAATTTATGGCAATGCTATTTTTGAAGGCATGACAATAAATGATTATTGTGAGGTTTATGGCAACGCCCATATTCAAAACGCTGTTGTAATTGAAGGTAATGCAAAAATTTATGATAACGCCTCTGTAAGTGGACATGCTCATATTTCTGATTCATCTGTTATTTGTGATAATGCTCATGTCGGTGGCAATGCAAAAATAAGTGATGGTGCTTATATTTGTGATTATTCCTATGTCGTTGATGATGCCGTGGTTTGTGGTGCTTATGTATCTGGCGATTCTTGTATTCATAGCGCCGCCTCTTTAACTGAATATGATCAAATTCATGATGAGGCAATTCCAAGATTTGGTAGTGATGATGATTATTTTCGTGATGAGTATGAGGATGTTGCGTAAATAAAATAGCAGGTGCGGGGGGCGCCTGCTTCTTAAGTGTAAAAAAAGCCGTATCATAAAGATGCGGCTTCATTGTGAGATATAAACACTGAATAAGAATTTTAAAAAGTCTGTACTTTTTTTAAGTGATTTAAAAAATATTAATTTATATAATAATGGATTATAAGAGCAAAAAAACAGAGAATATTTGCTAATAAACTAGCACCTATTAATATTCCATAATTTCTGATTTTTTTTAAAAATCTTTCCATATTATCATCTACACTTGATTTTATATCAGAGACTTTGGATAATGAGATTTCATATGATTTCATTTGTTCAGAAATATAATTCAAGTTTTTACTCATTTCTTGGTTGATTTCTTTGTTTATATATGTGGCTGCTTCAGTTATTAATTTTCCAGCTGTTTTTTTTTCTTCCTCTACCATAGCATTACGTGCAGTTAAAATGTAACTGATCATTTGATTTTGATGTTCGTGAAGTGTTTTTAAAGCTGAATCTAGCATTATATCAGATAAAAAAACAGTCATGAGAATTGGATCATTTGGTGGAACAAGTTGATTAAATTCTTTAGTTATTTTTTGCCGAATGGCATCAATATCAACGGACATTTTATATTCCTGGAATAATAGCTATCTGGTCAAATAACATGCTTTTGACGCGCGCTAAGCGGCTTTTGGCCATAATGCTGAATTCGTTTGAATTTGTAATTTCGTTAAAGGTTAATTTTTTATCAAGCATTGTTTTTATATCCTCCCCAAAAGTGCTAGATGTTTGTTGTGGAATTGTAACAATAGCAGAAATTCTTTCTTTAGTTTCTTCAAATACTTTCATTTCTTCGAAGTTTTTTCCATTAGCTATAATGGGACCAAAGAATTCATTTTTCCAAACGACGATATTTGCTGTTTGTGGAATTTGGGTACATATGGAAAATAATCCAGATAATGTATCGGCTAGTGCTTGTCCACCAGTGATAATTGTATGAATAATTACATTCTTTTTAGCAGCGGCCAACAGATCAAAAGCTTCATTTTCCTTTAAATAATAGGCTAGAGGTAAAAATGTTGTAGCTCCATTATCAATAACATATTGACAATTAGAATGAAGCAATTCTTCCATAAGAGTATCAAAATTACGGGGAATAATTACGCTTTGCTCGAGAAGTTTTAAATGCTTTACATTAAAATTTTTATAGTTAGCAAAAGTTTGATTAACAGGATCAGTGTCTATACCTTTTACGTCTATTTTATTTTCTAGTAAATATTGCATCACAAGACTAGCTACAAATGATTTTCCTACTCCTCCTTTACCTTGTAAGGTCATGTGAATATTTGTCATATCATATCCTCTAATTTTTTGTTTGTATCGTGTATAAATGTACGTGATTTTTGTTGTGTTGTAATAGGATTAGCAGAAGTAGATTCTTTGGATTGAGTTTTTACTGATAAATCTGATGCAGCAGTAGTCTCAAGATTATTTTTTAAATATTTTCGCACATATGATGCTAAGGCGTCATATGAAATATTTAAATTTGGATTTTTTCTTAAAATTTCTTTTAGGGAATACCCTTCTTTAATGGATTTTAAAATTAAATCTTTGTTGGCTAGAAAGACTATTCGCATTTTCCCCCATTCTGTTTTTTTTTTCATTAACTTACCAATTTTTTATAATTCTTTACAAAACTTATCAAATCTTTACAAAAAATAAATAAAATTGTCAATTAAAGAGATATTTTTGTAAGTTTTATAAAAATTTTTCTTTCAGAAAATGGCAAGATGTGTAATGTAGCGCTACGCAACTAACATTACTCAACTTATTCGCATAAAATGCTCAACGTATCTTGCTCTACGAGGTTTGATTGCATCCGCAATTTAAGAGAGAAAAAATGACACGACCAAGAAAATTTAGATTAAGTGTTTGGTGCACTTTCGAGGAAAAAGAAAGCATAGAAGAAAATGCAAAACAGACAGGCTTGTCTATTTCTACTTACCTGCGTACTACTGGACAACTTGAACCCGTAAAAGCGAATATAGATTATGAGGCGGTAAAGGACCTCACTAAGCTACAAGGCGATTTAGGGAGAGTAGCTGGTTTATTAAAATTATGGTTAGTTACAAATAACGGGAAAGGTGGAGTACCAAATGATATAGATAAAATGATGGTAGCATTTCGTGAACTCCAAAAACAAATTTTTGAAAAAATATCCGCACTATGATTGCTAAGCGTGTTGAAAGAAAAAAATCAACATCCAATATGGCACGATTGGCTCGTTATATTATGGATTTAGATGGGGGAAGTTTACCAAGAGATTGGAAACTTACATCCGATTACATAATTGATGATAATATACAAAATAGCGCAAAAGTAGCATCAGTAAGAGTTACAAATTGTCATACAGATGATCCTGTTATGGCAACAGAATTCATTTTAAAAACTCAAGATCAAAATAAAAGATCAAAGACTGATAAAACATATCATTTGGTCTTATCTTTTCCGGTTGGAGAAACTCCAGAGAGAGAAACACTCTACGCAATTGAAGATAAATTTTGTGCTGCGCTAGGTTACGAAAATCATCAACGTATTTCAGCTATCCATAAAGATACAGAAAATCTGCATATTCATATTGCTATCAACAAAATAAATCCTGAAAATTTTCGTAATTACGAACCTTTTTTTGACAAACGTACACTTATGAAAACCTGTCAAACAATTGAACAAGAATATAACTTAATCAAGACACCACATGGATTAGAATGTGACATTGAAAATATCAAGCAACCAAAGATAAAAAACTTTGAGTATAGGACCGGAGTTGAATCTCTTTCAACTTATGTTGGAAGGATATCTAAAGAACTTAATTATACAGATTGGTTAGCGCTGCATAAGAGTTTTGCTGATCATGGTCTCGTTGTAAAAAAACAAGGGAGTGGATTAGTCATAGGAGCTCCTGATCTTGATTTATGGGTTAAAGCTAGCAGTTGTAATAGAGCATTGTCTTTACGAGCTCTTGAAAAGAGACTTGGTACTTATGAAGATTATAAGCCAATTATACAGAAGCAATATGTACCAGTTTTACGTGGAAAAAACAGTAAAACTAAGACACTTTTGTATTCTCGATATAAGGAACAAAAAAATGCAAGCGATTTAGAAAGACGAGAAAAATATCAAATATTACGTACGCAAAAGGATGCTTTTTATAATCAACTGTTTATGTGGTATAAACAACAAAGTTCTTTATTGAGACTGACACCAAAAAGTTTACGTGCGGGAATACGAAAAACGTTAAAATTACAAAAAGCATTTCGTCAACAAGAATTAAGAACAAAGCAAGCGATAGCTAAAAGAAAGTTAGCAGAAACTAGATTTCCAAATTGGTTAGATTGGTTACACCAACAAGCAAATATTGGTGATAAAGATGCTATGGATGTTTTGCATTCAATGAATGAGCGTCGCGTTGTTTTATCTAATAATTTGTTAACTGGGAAAACAGCTGGAAAAACAGGTAAATTTTTACGTAAGAATTTAAAACCTTCTTTTTTGAAGAATGGAAATATTTTGTATAAAAGCATTGATGGTGGGACCATTATTGATGCTGGTGAGAAAATTCATGCACAAAAATTTACTACTGGGTCAGCGTATATTGCTTTAAGTCTTGCTGTTGAAAAATTTAAAGATCAGCCACTTGTATTAAATGGCACAGAAGAATTCAAACAAGAAGTTGCTAAATTGGCTGGTGTTCACAATATGAATGTTGTCTTTGATGATCCTGTTTTAAACGCTTTAAAGAATGAAGTGAAGCAACACAGCAAAGATAACATTGATAATTCACTTCAAGAGTGGATAGAAGAGCGAAATAAATATACTGAAAATCTTCCTTATGTTGCATGGAACGGTGAAGAATCCGTATTTAATTATGTAGGGCGTAGAAAAATTAGAGAAAAGAATTATCTTCTTTTTGAAGAAAATCAGAAAATTTTTGTCAAGGAAACTACAAAGAGAGGTTTCATTCAAGCTGGGTATTGGAAAAAAGGCATAAAAGTCAAGATTACAAAAAACAGTGTTAAAAATATTTCAGATAAAGAAATAGAGACTTAAAGTATGTTTTTCAGTTTAAAAATATATTTTTTTGATTTGAGATAATTATTTTATGGATAAGTCGGAATTGTTTTCTTCACATTCAACGAAAAATGTTTCATAAGAAAGTTAATTTATCTTTAAAGAGAGCTGTTTAACTTTATAATTAAGGGGGGGACTGTGAAAGCAAGCAAAGATTCTATAAAAGACAAACCCTCTAATCCCTATATTATAGCGCGTAGAGAATGGATGGAAAGGTATGGGGATTATATTAAATCCGCTAATAATTGGCGTTTAGCAACTTTTGGAATGATTATTATTACTGCAATGTCAGTAGGAGCATTCATTTGGAAAGCAAATGAAGAAACTATTGTTCCTTATATAGTGCAAACCAATTCGGTCGGTGAGGTAACGCATTTATCAAAGGCAAATGTTGCTTCTAAACCAAACGCAACCCATATTCGGGCGGCATTACGTAATTGGCTGATTGGGGCACGTACTGTTTATGTTGATATGAGAGCAGAAGAAGATCTCATAAACCAGACATACTCAATGACCTTACCTCAATCACCAGCATATGCTATGCTTGTTGAATATCATAAACAAAATGATCCTTATTCACGTGCTTCAATGGAGACAGTAGAAATTCAAGTTAATGCAATTGTTCCTGTTTCTAATGATACTTGGCAAATTGAATGGACTGAAAAGAAAAGAGCACGATCCGGAGCTATTATTGATAGTAAACTTTGGCAAGCTACCGCTACAATTATTTTAGCAATACCAAAAACTGAAAAGCAAATGATGCTAAATCCTATTGGATTATATGTTAAACAATTTGCATGGACGCCAAGACTTTAAGAACAATCATAGTAAAGCGTAAAGCGGGAATTTTATGTTTAAGAAATTTATTTTTATAAGTACAGTGATTTTTGTAACATCAAAAGCTCTGGCGACAGATGTATCACACAACATTAATTTTGTTTCTCCTCAAAGAATACATCTTACTGATAAGGAAGCATGGGGAATTAGATTAGCAAATCAATGGAAGAATAATCCCAAAAGACCTATATATTCTGGTGACGGCAGTGTTAGATATCTTTATGGAGCTACTTTGCCTACATTGGTGTGTACACCATTAGAGGTTTGCACGATTCAGTTACAATCTGGAGAGACTATAAATTCTCTCCATGCTGGTGATACTGTAAGATGGAAGATTAGTCCCACGGTAAGTGGTGTAGGAGCCGCAGAAACAACTTATGTTGTTGTAAAGCCTGTAGATGCTGGTTTAACAACAAATCTCTTTATTACGACGGATCGCCGTACTTATATGATCAAACTTGCTAGTACGCAAAGTTCTTCAATTCCTGTTCTTTCTTTTATTTATCCTGATGATACAGATCAAGATTGGTCTGCGTATAAAGCGGCTACAGATAAAAGCCGTAATACATTAGCAACAGGTCAAAACTTAGCTGCTCTTGATTTTAACTTTCGTATTACGATTAGTGATCGAAGAATTAAATGGTATCCGAGACGGGTTTATACAGATGGGTTTAAAACTTACATTGAATTACCTAGTGATGGAATTAGAGGAATGGCGCCTGCTTTAATTGCTGTTGGTGATGATGGTGGCTTCTTAAAAAAGCCTAGTGAAAGATTAATAAACTATCGCATTATTGGAAATAGATATGTTGTTGATGCCGTTATTAGCAAAGTAGCTATGATTTCTGGTGTAGGAAGTTCTCAGCAGAGAGTAACAATTATTAGGGGGCGTTAAAATGTTAAAATATTTATTGCTGTTACCTCTTGCTTTGACAGTTGGTTGCACGTCTATAAGTCGCCATTCACCTTTGTTGGTTAATTATGTTGATCAAAATATTACGGAGAATGATGCAAATTTAATTACTAGTGATTTTGTTCGCTATCTTAGAGATCCTTTGCCGCCTGCAACTACAACATTTATTGTAAAAACAAATGATACAGAAGATAAGTTTACATCTTTATTGGTTAGTCTTCTACAAAGGAATGGCTACGGTGTAATTTATACATATCAACCAGAAAAACATAAAAACACGGGTATAAATTTAACCTACAAAGTGATGCCCTTGGATCAAGGTATAGTATTGGTGGCACAATATGGTTTAACTGAAATAACGCGTCATTATGTTCGTTTAAAAACTGGAAATATTGTACCGGCCGCTCCTTTTATTGCTCGTGTAGATGATGGGGGTAAAGGGTGAAAAACAATCAAAAAAGCAGTCCTTCTGAATCCCCAGATTTTTTTTCTGTAAAACCTAAAGGACGAGGTGTACGGCGGTTAAACAATATACCTTTTATAGGTGCTATAGGTATCATTTTTTTTGCTCTGCTTGGTATTACATATACTTTTATGTTGCGACAGCAATCTAATAATGTTGTCTTAGAAAACAAGAAAAAATTATTTGTGGATGAAACACCGTTGCCAATTCGTCCAGAGGGTGATGATTATGTTCAAGCAAAATTACCAGAGACCTTACCAGCACAGTCAACCAAACCAATTGAAACTAAGCAGTTGGTAAAAAAAGATCCAGAACAAAAGCAACTCGATGAAATTGTAGATGAAGAAGATGAAACACAAAAGAGATTATTAACACATATTGTAGAGAGGCGTTTTGCTAAAATGGAGGCTGCTTTAGATTCTGATCCTATGGTTTCTTTTACAATTAATTCAAAGATGCAAAATCAGTCTCAAGTTCAAGATACAGATCCGCAAAAAGCAACTCTTGAAAATTTATTTGGTCGATCTGGATTATCCGCTAATTCATCGTTGTACAATGGTGATGGAGGACATGATCCTAATATGCAATCACAAAAAATTGCTTTTTTATCTCAATCTCCAGAAGCAGCTGTTTATTTAAAAAATACGCGTCAAGAAGCTATCAAGGCAAGTCTTGAGATTAAGGCTGGAACCATTATTCCTAGTGTTATGATAAGTGGTATTAATAGTGATCTGCCTGGACAAATTATAGCTCAAGTAAGAGAAAGTGTCTACGATTCCGCTACTGGTCAAAATGTTTTAATTCCTATGGGGTCGAGGCTGATAGGAACATATGATAGTCGTGTATCTACTGGTCAAAAAAGAGCGCTTATTGCTTGGTCGAGAGTTATTTATCCTGATGGTTCTTCTTTATCTCTTGGGAATATGCCGGGGACAGATCAGTCTGGTTATGCTGGATTTAAGGATAAGGTTCATAATCATTATTTAAAAATTTTTGGTAATGCTTTTTTACTTTCTGTCATTTCGGGAGCTTCACAATTGTCTCAAAAAACACATAAGACAGGTAATGATGATAGTAAAACAGAGACAGCAAAAGAAACGTTAGCGGCAGAGCTTGGTAGACAATGGGGCGAAGTCGGTATTGAAATGACACGTAAAAATTTAGGTATTCAGCCAACAATAATTATTCGTCCTGGTTATAATTTCAATGTCATGGTAACAAAAGATATTATTTTACCTGCTTGGAAAGGTCATCCAATGGCGGCACATCCTTATTAATTTTAAAAAAAACTGCTTTAATTCTTAGTAGAGATTTTTGGGAAATTCTCATGCTACTTATTTTAGATTGAAAAAACAATTTTGTGTAAAGAAACCATAAGCATTTTAATTGATCGTATTCAAATATTAAATTAAATATGGATAAGCATTACAAAAAGGAGTTTTCTATGCAAAAGAAATTACCCAAAAGTTATATGACTGATGATGAACGTGAGGAATTACGAGTAGGCGGTTTAGATCAAGAATGTATCTACATTGCTGAATCAGAAGCCGCAGATCATGCTGGTGATGACAAAGCAGCATGGGAATGGTTAGCAATGGCTGATTTACCAGCTCACACACTTTTGTTTCTTAGATCTCAAAATGGAGCGCAATTTATACGTGATATGGGATTTTCCACCAAGAATGCGGATAAAGAATATGGTCCAGATTGGTTAGACAAAGGTGTTATGATAGGGGGGCAATATTTCTAAAGAATTAGAACGGATTTTGTCTCGTGAAGAAGGCTATGTGAAAAAAATCAATGATACATTAGCTTCTAAGAGATTATGTGATGTACGAAATGATTTGTGTAATTATATTCGTAATGTTGGAAAAAGTGGGGATTTATCATCGCTTCTTGATATAGAGCGGAGCATAATAAAAAATGATTTGTTTAGGTATTCCAATAGCAAATCAATGTTTAATAGCCTTAAAACGGCTTTGACTGAAATAGATGTTGTTAAGAAGCATGTGGTGCTTGTTGGTGATCCTGTACAATATAAGGTGATAAATGAGGCTTATAGTTTATCCAAAAATCGGAAAGGTGGCTTGCCTTATGACGAAGCGCGACAAGCAATGGCATCTCATTATACACGATTGGGGAATCTCGACAAGGCGCGTTTAACATCTGTTGAGAAATCAATCATTGATGTGCGGAGGGACAATATGAAGGTGATGCGAAAACTCTACGAAAAAATGCAAGCCAAAGCTATAGGTATAGATCTTACGCGTGATAAAGGTCATTCTCTTTAAGAGATATTATATTTGTATTTAGTATATTGATATATACATTAACAATGAATAAGGGGGGGAAATTGGGAAATCAATCTACACATACACCCAAAAGAAAATCTCGATTGATATTTATCTTTTTATTCATTGTATATTTTATTCTCCTTAATCAATTTTGTACACAATATTTAGCACATACTTTTCATTATAGTGTTTCTCTTGGTTCTAATTTTAAAGGAGTGTATTCGCCCTTTTCTTGGTTTTCTTGGGTCTTTAAATTTTATGATTATGCTCCTAGTCAGTGTAATGTAATATTTGTTCTCTTTTGTGCTGGTCTTTTGATTGGATTTGTTGGTTTTACTCTTTGGGCTGGTTTTTCTTCAAGGAGTAACAAAAGTACCGATGATTTACATGGAACAGCGCATTTTGCAAATTTTGATGAAATTCAAGAAATGGGGCTTATACCACATAAAAAGAAAGGAGAGGGTGTATATTGTGGAGCATTTGCTGATCCAAAAACAGGAATGTTGCATTATTTGCGTCATGATGGACCAGAGCATATAGCAGCTTTAGCGCCTACACGTTCTGGTAAAGGTGTTGGTTTAGTAGTACCTACTCTTTTGAGTTGGCCACACAGTCTTTTTGTTCTTGATACAAAAGGTGAAAATTATGCCATGACTTCTGGATGGCGGAAAAAGTATGCAGGGAATAAGATTCTAAGATTTGATCCGGCAGAACCAAAAGTTGGATGTTCATGGAATCCATTAGGAGAAATTCGTTTCAGAACACGTTATCAAGTAGCGGATGCACAAAACATAGCCTTAATGGTTATTGATGATGATGGAAAAGGAATTGCTGGGGATCATTTTAGATCTGCGGCTTTTGAACTTTTGAATGGTCTCATTCTTCATGCTCTTTACAAGGCAGAAAAAATTGGACGTATACCTTGTTTGCAAGATTGTGCACACATGTTAACGGGAGTAGGAGATTTTGCTACTGTTATTGAAAATAATGATGATTTTGATGAAGACGGTGATCCAAAAGCGCTTTCTAGTTTGTTTCATGAAATGGAAAATCTTGATATAAAAAGTGATGAGCCTCTATTTCAGGACGCAGATAAAGAAGCAAAACTTGTTATCAACGGTGTTGGCCGTCGTATGGCTGGAACACCAGCACGCGAGTTAGGGTCTATTATTTCGACGGCAAATAATGCTCTGTCTCTTTATCGTGATCCTATTGTTGGTGAAAACACAAAATATTGTGATTTTTATATTAGTGATTTGATGGATACTGAAGATCCCGTCTCACTGTATTTCATTACAACGCCGCGTAATTTAGATAGAATGAGACCATTAGCACGATTGCTATTGACACAAATGGTTCTTTCTCTTTCAGATCGCATGGAATTTGATGATGGAAGATCCAAAACCAGTCACAAACATCGTTTGCTTTTAATGCTTGATGAATTTCCAACTTTGGGAAAATTGGAAATTTTTGAAAAGGCTCTTGCCTATATTGCTGGGTACGGGCTTAAAGCTTATATCATCACTCAAGATGTGCAGCAGCTCTACAAAGCTTACACCACAAATGAAAGTATTATTTCAAATTGTCATATTCGTATTGCTTACGCTCCTAATAAAGTCGAAACAGCCGAATGGATGAGTAAAATGGCGGGAGAGACGACGGTTGTTCGCGAAAAGATTTCCACTTCTGGAAAACGTTTTGGTATGGCACTTGAACAGGTTTCAACGTCTTATGAAGAAACACGCCGCCCATTGATGACGCCCGATGAAATTATGCGCCTGCCTGGAGCAAAAAAAGATAATTCTGGGAATATTGTTGAACCTGGGGAAATGCTTATTTTTGTAGCTGGAAATAGCGTCATTAGGGGAACACAAATTCTTTATTTTTTAGATCCAGTTTTTTCAGAAAGGTCAAAAATTTCTCCTCCTTCTACAGATCGTTTGCATCAGAGAAATGAAAGCAAAGAAGATAAAAAAGGCTTTGTTCTCTCATGAAACAGGCTATGGCCATTCTTACTTTATGTACTATTGCGCTCGCATGTTTTGTTCTCTTTGCCGTTTCCCAAGGGTTCAGAATTAATTATTCGCATTCGGCGCCTGTAGGTCTTTGGAAAGTTAATTATTTTCAAAAAGAGGTACGAAGGGGGGAGCTTATGGAGGTTTGTCCTCCAGATGTACCTATCGTTAAGATGTTTATTGAAAAAGGATATCTTCAATCTGGAGCTTGTCCTAGCGGGTCTGTTCCTTTTTTGAAACCATTAGTAGCTCTTTCTGGTGATGTGATTAACATAACTGAAAATGGTATCAGTGTTAATGGTCATTTATTGAAAAATAGCCAAAGAAGGGGGGGAATATCAAGTATGCCAAATGGAAAATACCTTGTTGAAGAAGGATATGCTTGGTTTGTTTCAAGTTTTGATCCTGTAAGTTTTGATAGTCGTTATTTTGGAGCTGTTCCGATTATGAATATTATAGGTTCTGCTAAACCCATTCTAACTTTTAAGAATTGAGATTTTAATAATGAAAAAAGCGCGAATACAAGTATGTCATGTAATTTCTACAGTTTTAAATGATGTTTTTATACCCGGAATACAAGTTGAGTTGGATTCAGAAGAAGCAGAAAGCTATGGAGTTTTTTTAGAAACAGCCCTTTCAGAAGAAGACGCTTGGGATTCGTCGTGTATTACAGATCCATCTGAAATTGATAATTTTAATGATATAGGGGGGAGTGATGAGTTTTGAGTATGCAAAAACAGTAACAGATTATTTTATTAAACTGCTTCAACAAGGAGCGGCACCATGGCAGCAACCATTACCTCCCGGATGTGTGAAGTCTCCTTATAATCCACAAACAGGTAAAAATTATAATGGTATTAATAATCTTTGGCTTGCAAGCCAAAAATATACTGATCCACGTTGGCTTACATATCAGCAAGCAAATGAAATGGACTGTAGAATTAAAAAAGGTATGAAAAGTACGGATATTATTTATTGGAAACAGAATGAAAAGGTCTCTTTTTATGATGATGAAGGAAAAATACATGAGAAGTTTGAAAAACTTTCTTACCCCCGTATTTTTTTAGCAAAAGTTTTTAATGGTGAACAAATTGATGGATTACCCCCATTGGAACCACGTCCTATTTTATCGGAAGAGGTAAGACATGCACGAGCAAAAGCACTTTTAACCGCAGCTGGCGCAAAAATTGATATTGATGATAGAAATCATGCTTTCTATCGTGGTGGTGATAGTGATACTATTTTTTTACCGAAACAATCTCAATTTGATTCAAGTGATTATTTTTATGCTACGGCATTACATGAACTTGGACATTGGACTGGACATTTTTCAAGACTTAATCGTGACATGATGTATCCTGTTGGTTCTTCTGGATATGCCAAAGAAAAGCTTCGAACAACTATTGCCTCCTTTATGATTGGAGAGGAACTGAATATAGGTTATGATCCAAGTCATAACGCTTCCTATGTTTCTTCATGGATTGAAGTTATGCAGAATGATCCAAAAGAAATTTTTAGAGCGGCTTTTGAAGCAGAAAAAATCAAAAATTTCATAATGGGATTAGAAACAGTCAAAGTTGTTGAGGCTGAGAAAGAGTCATTTATATCGATAAACACTGATCGTGAATTAGCTAATACAGAAAAGATTTTTTTGAATGTTCCTTATTCACAAAAAGAAGAGGCAAAAGCCGCTGGAGCTAAGTGGGATAAAGATGCAAAATCTTGGTATGTTCCTGCTGGTACAAATTTAATTGAAAAAGGCTTGACTAGGTTTTCTCATGGAGATGCAGAAAAAAACACAACTTTGCCGATAGAACAACAGTTCAAGGAGGCGCTCCGTTCTGCTGGTTTAATTGTTGAAAATCCACTTATGGATGGAAAATTGCATAGAGTTTCCGTTGAAAATGATAAAAAAACTCAAAAGAGTGGGGCTTATATTGGTTATTCCTCATTGGATGGTGGCTATATTCAAAATTTTCGCACTGGTGACAAAATTTATTGGAAACCTGAAAAGTCTGCGGCTCCTTTATCTTTAGAAGAAAAAAAAAGATTAGCCATAGAAGCTAAAGAGCGACAAAAAATTTTAAAAAAAGAGATTGCCGAAAAACAAAATAATGTAGCGATACTTTCATCACAAATATGGGAAGCTAGTAAAATAGCAACTCCAGATAATGCATATTGTAAGCTTAAAGGTATAAATCAGACGAGTGATTTAAGAGAGGTTCCAGATGATTTTCCAGAGGACATTAAAAAACAAGGGGTGAGAGTTGCAAAATCTGTTGAGGAAGCAAAAATAATAAAAAAAAGCAATCCTAATATACGCACATTTTTGGCAGGTGATTTAATTATTCCAATATGGGATAAAGATAATAATTTAAGTACCCTTCAGACGGTTAATCCTACTTTCAAATCTTTTATGAAAGATGGGAAAAAACATGAGTGTTTTACGATTGTAGGTTCTAATAATGTAGGAATATCCGCTCTTAATAATGATTTAGAAAATCCTATCCTTATTGCGGAAGGATATGCAACAGCTTTTTCTGTAGCACAAATGACTCATATGCCAGTTGTAGCAGCTTTTGACTCTGGAAATTTAAAAACTGTAGGTAGAGTAATGCGTGATAAATATCCAGATCGCGTAATTTTGTTTGTTGCGGATAATGATCATGCTTCGCAAGAAAAATTACTTTCTAATGGAAAAAAAGGAACCAATGTTGGAATTACCGCTGCTTATAATGCGGCAGCAGATGTTGGAGGAGGAGTAGTTTATCCGGAATTTCAGAAAGAAGAGAACAAATTTTCTGATTGGGACGATTACAAAAGAATACATGGTAGTGATAAAGCCAGAAGCGATTTTACATCTAAAATGAAAATTGCCGAAATAGAAGCAAGAGTGATGTCCGAGCGACTCCAAACACTTGCAAATATGCAGGACCAATTTGCTATTGATGACCCAACAACAGCACTTGATGATCAATATGTTTATGAAGAGCGTGAAGCTGCTAATCAACTTCGCCAAAGAGCAACTACCCTCAATGGTCGTAATATTAATTCAAGTGATAAAGCTATGATTTCTCGTGTAAGATCTCATATTTTGCAGGATAGAGAACAAAAACTTTCTCAAAATCCCAACGCAGCTTCATATAGAGAAAGAAAAAATCGCGAAATTGAAAGTGAGTTTTAGTTAGGTAGAGGATTTGTTTTTTATTGCTCAGATCTAGCCTTTAAATTAATATGTAAACATACACTAAGATAAGGAGGTTTTCATGGAAAATAAATTACCAAAAAGTTATATGACTGATGCTGAACGCGAGGAATTACGAGCAGGTGGTCTTTCTCAAAACAGTATCTATATGGTTGAAGCAGAAGCAGCTTCCAAGGCGAATGATAACAAAGCAACTTGGGAATGGTTAGCGATGGCTGAATATCCAGCACATGCACTTTTACTTCTTAGACATCAACGTGGAGCGCAATTTATACGAGATATGGGATTTTCTACCAAAAGTGCTGATGAAAAATATGGCCCGGACTGGTTAGATAAAGGTGTTGTAATAGGAGGTCATCATTTCTAATAAATTAGAAGAGCTTTTTTTACAACAAAGTATACTAGTACAAGATCTTGAAAAAACATTAGTATCTCAAAAATTACACAATGTGCGAAGTAATCTATGTGATCATATTCGTAATGTTGGAAAAAGTGGGGATTTATCATCGCTTCTTGATACGGAGAGTGATCTTATAAAGGATGATTTGCTTCGGTATGCTAATAGTAAAGCTATGGCCAGTAGCCTTGAAACAGCATTAACTGAAATAGATGTTGTTAAAGATCACATAAAATTGGTTTCTAATTCTGAGAAATATGATGCGATAAATAGAGGACATAGTCTACCAAAGCATCGTAAAGGAGGATTGCCTTATGATGAAGCGCGAAAAGCAATGGCGTCTCATTATACACGACTAGGAAATCTGGACAAAGCGCGTTTAACATCAGTTGAGAAATCAATCATTGATGTGCGGAGGGACAATATGAAGGTGATGCGAAAACTTTATGAAAAAATGCAAGCTAAAGCTATAGGTATAGATCTTGCGCGCGATAAAGGTCATTCTCTTTAATAAAAAACCATAGAATTTAAGTAACAGGAATATGGATTTTTGCTATTACGATAGATATTTTTGTTGTTCAAATTTAATCTTTAAATTATTATGCCGACATTATTTTAAAAAGCTTTAAGTTTTACATTCTTCTCATTATCTAGAGTGAACGGGGTATATTCTTAAAAGCGGGGATGGGAGAATGGCTGTTACAGCATTTAAAGGTGGACGAAGTTCAGAGCAAAATAGACGTCTCATTGAGAAGCTGCGTTTTGAATTTGGACCGCAGATATGGGGTTACCTAGATGATCCTACAGTCATAGAAATTATGTTAAATCCTGATGGTACATTATGGGTTGAACATTTGGGAGAACCTAAAAAAGCTGTCGGCATGGTGGATGCGCATAGGGCAGAAGCCGCTATGGGAACAGTAGCTACAGCTCTTGGAACGCAAATTACCAAAGAAAATCCTATTCTTGAATGCGAATTACCAATGAATGGAAGCCGCTTTGAAGCGGTAATTCCACCTATCGTTTCCGCCCCAACATTTACAATTCGAAAAAAAGCAACGAAAATTTTTACTTTAGATGACTATGTTGCAAAAAACATCATTACTCCACATCAAAGATCGCTTTTAAATGTTGCTGTTAAAGATCATAAAAATATTCTTGTTGTGGGTGGAACAGGAACTGGAAAAACTACCTTAACGAATGCAATCTTAAAGGAAATGACAGATACATTTCCTGAAGAGCGCTTTGTAATCATTGAAGATACAGCTGAACTTCAATGCGCTGCACCTAATACTGTAACATTTCGAGCTGTGGAATATATTGATATGACGCGGTTGTTAAAGGTGACTATGCGTATGGCACCAGATCGCATTATTGTTGGCGAAGTAAGAGATGGCGCAGCTTTAGCTTTGTTAAAAAGCTGGAATACTGGACATCCAGGCGGAATAGCTACCGTTCACGCCAATGATGCAACAGCAGGATTAACAAGAATCCAACAATTAATATCAGAAGTAACCATTGCTTCCATGCAATCACTGATAGCGGAAACAATTGATGTAGTTTTGAGTATTGAAAAAACCTCCTCAGGTCGCAAAGTCAAAGAAATTATTGAAGTTTGTGAGTACGACCACGCACTCAACAGGTACATAACAAATATCATTCATTAAAGGAGCAAAATATGCAACTATCTTTAACACAAACAAGAAGTAATTTATATAATCACATTGTGTTGTTTTTTCTTATTATAGGGGCGGCAGTCTTTCTCTATCTTATCTTGGGAGATATTGCATATGCTTCTGATGCAACATCTGGTGGTGGAGCGTCTCTTCCATGGGAGGCACCTCTTGAGAAGTTGAAAAAATCAGTTTCTGGTCCTGTTGCTTTTGTGGTTTCTTTATTGGGGCTTGTTGCTGGTGGAGCTACACTGATTTTTGGTGGTGAAGTTAGCGAGTTTGTAAAGCGTATTATCTACCTTGTTTTGGTTATAAGTGTGATTGTTTTTGCAAACACTCTTCTTACAGGCGCTCTCTTTTCTGGTGCTGTTGTTCCTGCTAACGTTGTGGTTGGAGGACTTTAATGGGAGGCAAACAATATACACAATTGTTTCGTTCTCTTCACAGACCTCAACAAATTATGGGAGGAGAACGTGAATTAATGCTGCTATCAATGCTTTTAACTGGAATTCTTATTGTTTCAGCAATGAACATTGTAGCAGCAACTATTGGTATTTGTATCTGGGTTGTTTGTCTTTACGTTTTACGTAGAATGGCCAAATTTGATCCTATCTTGTCTCGAATTTATATTCGTCAATTGAGATATCGCAGTTATTACGCTCCGTTTTCACGACCATTTCGTGTTGCAAAATCAACAAGGCCTTATTAATGTTTAAGTTAAAACATTTTCGCTCTACGCTTGCTGGACTTCCTGATCTTTTAAATTTTGCAGCTTTAATTGATGACGGCATTATTTTGGGAAAAGATGGTTCTTTATTGGCTGGGTTTTTTATCCGTGGGGATGACCCCATGTCAGCAACGGATGCAGAAAGAAATTATATAACAAGTTTGGTTAACACATATCTCTCTCGATTTCATTCTGGATGGGCGATATGGGTCGATGCTATACGCCTAGAGTCGCCAAGTTATTCAGATCCTGAATTGTCTCATTTTCCTGATCCTATTACAGCGTTGATTGATGCAGAAAGACGGTTTTATTTTCAGCGAAGTGATACGCACTACGAAACAGAATACGCTTTATTAATGCAGTATCTACCGCCTACACGAAAATCGTCAAAGTTGGGGGAAATTGTTTATGAAGACGATACCGTTGAATCAACCACACCTGCTGAACGTTTACTCGACGATTTTAAAAAGAAAATAGAGGATTTTTATGTTGGTCTTGGTGATCTTCTTAAAATGCAGCGAATGAAAGCGGTCACTATTAGGAATGGTGATGAGACTTATGAAAGCGACCAGCTTGTTAATTATTTACATTATGCCATTAATGGCAAAGCGGTTGCTCTTCGAATACCAGATTGTCCTATGTATTTGGATTCTTGGCTAGGTTATACTGACTTGTGGCCTGGTGATACTCCACGTCTTGGAGATAAGTTTATAACATGTATTTCAATTGATGGTTTTCCATCGGCTAGTTATCCTGGAATATTAGATATTCTTGATGGGTTTCCTTTACATTATAGATGGTCAAGTCGTTTTATATTTATGGACCAACATGAAGCTGTTGCCGCATTAAATAAATATAGATTGAAATGGCAACAAAAAGTGAGGGGTTTTTTTTCGCAGGTTTTTAAAACTAATAAAGGAACTATTAATACGGATGCTTTGTTGATGGCACAACAAGCTGAAACAGCAATGAACGAAGCTCGTTCAGGTCTTGTTGCTTATGGGTATTATTCACCAACAATTGTTTTAATGCATGAAGACCGTGAGGTTTTAGCAGAAAATGCTAGGTTAATTAAACGTGAAATTGAACATAGAGGTTTTGCTGCTCGTATTGAAACAGTCAATACAATGGAAGCATGGTTAGGGACAATTGCTGGTCAAACTTATCCAAATATTAGACGTCCGTTAATTAATACTCAAAACCTTGCTGATATGTTACCTCTCTCAAGTGTTTGGCCAGGTTTACAATTTAATCCTTGTCCACTCTATCCTGATAATTCTCCTGCTTTATCTCAAGTGGTAACGACAGGGGCAACGCCATTTAGGATTAATTTACATGTTGATGATGTTGGACATACACTTGTATTTGGTCCAACCGGAGCTGGTAAATCAACACTTTTAGCGTTTTTATTAGCGCAAGCGCGTAGATATTGGTCAAGAGCAACAGATAAAGATGGTAAGCATTTACCTGCTAATATTACTGCTTTTGATAAAGGTCGTTCATTATATACATTGTGTTATGCTATAAATGGACGTCATTATGATATTGGTGATAATGATAGTGATGTCGGTGCTCTTATGCCTCTTGCAGACATTGATACAGAAGCCGATAATCTCTGGGCGCAAGAATGGATTGCTATTTGCTATGAATTACAAACGGGTCAAGCACCGTCTCCTCAGCAAAAAATGGAAATTCATCGTGCAATGAAGCAGATGAGTCAAACACCTAAAAACATGCGTTCACTCAGTAATTTTGTTACTACGATTCAGAACAAAGAAATCCGTGATGCACTTGCACATTATACGATTTCTGGTGCTATGGGACATTTGTTAGATGGTCAAGAACAGTTTGAAGATCATAATGATTTTATTGTCTATGAAATTGATGAACTCATGAAGTTAGGTGATAAAAATGGTTTACCTGTTTTGTTATATCTATTTAGACGTTTTGAAAGAAGCTTGAAAGGACAACCATCTATTCTTTCACTTGACGAAGCATGGATTATGCTTGGACACCCTGTTTTTCGTGAGAAAATTCGTGAATGGTTAAAAGAACTAAGAAAAAAGAATTGCCTTGTAATCATGGCAACACAAAGCCTGTCTGATGCAGTTCGTTCTGGTATTCTTGACGTTTTGTTGGAACAGTGTCCTACCAAGATTTTGCTTCCCAATGAAGAAGCAGAAACAAAAGGTGCGGAGGGATCCCCGGGAGCAGTTGACCTATATAGAATGATTGGTTTGAATGATAAAGAAATTCAAATTATCAAAACAGCAAAAAAGAAAAGGCAATATTATTATAAATCTATTCTTGGACGCCGTCTTTTTGAATTAGGATTAAGTGATATTGCTCTTTCTTTTGTAGCAATTTCTAGCAAAGAAGATCTCGCTGTAGTTAAAAACCTTATCAATGAAGATTCAAAAAACTGGTCTTTAAAATGGCTTGAAATGAGGGGAGTTAATTATGAAAAATATATTGAAAAAATTTAAGTTTCTTTTTTTGTTTAGTGCGTTTGGTTTAGTGAATTTGTGTTCCATGTTTTATTCAACGAACGCTTCTGCATTTTTTTGTTCAAATTGTGCAACTGTTTGGAACCAAATGAGCCAATATGTTGAAGCTGTTAATACACAAATCAACACAGCTAAACAACTTCAAACGCAGCTTCAACAATATAAAGATATGATAAAACAGGGGCTTTCATTTTCGAGTCCACAATTTGATGGTTTGCAGAACACTTTACAAAAATTGAAACAAGTTTATCAAGACGGCCAGAGCATTTCTTATAGTATGGGAAATCTAAATAGCAGGTTTGAACAAATGTTTCCTGGTTATGAAAATTACTTAAAAAATTCTGGAAAGGTAAATCCAAAAAAAGATTATAGAAAGTGGGCAGAAACTGGTCTTTCTAATTCCCGTATTGCTATTGAAGCCGCAGGGATTAACACTAGCAGTTTTGATGATGAAGACAAACTTATGCAAAAACTTGTTGATCGTTCAGCAAGCGCAGAAGGGCGTATGCAAGCTATTCAAGCTGGAAATGAAATTGCTGCACAACAAGTGAAACAGTTGCAGCTACTTCGTGATCTTGTTGCTAATAATACCACTTTACAAGCAAACTACACGGCTAATGAGGTGGAGCGCAGAGCAAAAAATGAAGCTGCTGCTGAAAAGTTTTTTGACGAAGAATTAACCTCTACAGATCGTAATCATGCATTTTAAAAAAATAGAAAATTACCAAATGGTAATAAATAAAAAAATCATTTTTTTAATATTTTTTCTGGTTGTTATTGGCTGTACCATTTTTGCAGATGTTTCTTTTGCAAAATCTGTAGATAGTACTAAATCATTTAATGGTTTAATAGATTTGATACAAAATCAATCTCGTGGTTGGGCGGTGAAATTACATCATTATGGTTTTCGTATTTTTTGGTCATTGGCTATTCTTCAATTTCTTTTTAGCTTTATTCCTTTTTTGTTTAAGCAATCTGATATTGCTGATTTAGTTGGGGAGTTAGTGAAGTTCATTCTTGTTATAGGTTTTTTTGCAGCTCTTTTAGAATATTCTCAAGAATGGGCGACAGCTATTGTTGAGAGTTTTCGTACAGCAGCAGCTCATGCGAGTGGAAGAACTCGATCTCTTCTTCCTGGAGCAATTTTAGATGAAAGCATTAAGCTTGCTCTAGCTATGATAAATACTACCACTTGGAATCCTATAACTGCTGTGTTACTTGCTCTTCAGGCTGCCGTTGTTTTTTTATGCTTTGGTTTTATTGCAGTTTTACTGGCTGTTACAATTATAGAGTCATATATTGTGATTAATTCCTCTGTAATATTTATGGGTTTTGGTGCTTCTCAATGGACACGAGAAATAAGCATAACGGCTTTTCGTTATGCTGTCTCTGTTGGAGCAAAGCTTTTTGTAATAACACTCTTAGTGACCTTGATGACAGATTCCATAATGGAATGGAGAAAAGCATATATTTTTTCTGATGCATCAAATTGGACACTGCTAGGACTTTCTTTGTTATGTGCGTATTTAACAAAGACTATTCCGGAAATTATTGCTGGTTTAATTTCTGGAACAAGTGGTGGGAGTGGTGCAACTATTGGAGCAATGGCTGGCGCTGCTATAGGAGCAGCTGCGAGCGTAGCTGCTGTAGCAGCAACTGGTGGGGCAGCAGCACCAGCTGCTGCTGGTGGAGCATCTGCTGCTGGTGGAGCATCCGCTGCTGGTGGAGCATCCGCTGCTGGTGGAACAGGAAGTAGTGTAAACGCTTCTAAAATGACTGGAAACTCTTTTAAAGATAGTGGTAATAAACCTACATCGGGCGCAAATCCACGTGTAGCAGGAGGGGAAAGCCGTTCCACTAGCACTAGTAAACCTCAATCTAAATCGGCTACTTCAGACCAATCTAAATCGACTGCTTCAGACCAATCTAATTCAGTTCTTCCAAAAATGAGAGATGCTGCCGATATGACTTTAAAAGGTCTTGGACATATGGCTGCTTTTTGTGTTCCAGGAATGGAAAATGCCACAAACCTTAGTCTTAATGCCCCACCTACACCACCAGAATATAACGATATCCAATTTTCTAGTGATAATAAACCTCAATCTGATATTGAAAATACAATTTCTGGAGCAGGATCTGTAATAGATAAGAACTAAAGAAGCTATGGTTTTATTTTTGAGAAATAAATAGTAACTTCTTTAGTTAGAGATTGATACTAGCATTTTTTAAAATGCATGATCACGATCTGTAGAGGTTAATTCTTCGTCAAAAAACTTTTTAGCTTGTTCTTCTTGTTGGGCTCTACGTTTTTCCTCTTCACTTTTACCACAACCTGTAATATTCAATCCTATAGTCAATAGAGCTAAGCATATTAAAATAATTTTTTTCATTTTTCCCCTCTTTAAAAATTATATGTATTAATATCATCAAACTAAGGTATGAGATGATTATCTATTGTATTGGAATACAGATTTAATTATCGTGATCTTTATGTTTTTTTATTAGTATTGTTAATGGAAAAATATGTGAACAGTTTATTGTAAATATCTTATAAGTTTATCATAATAAAAAATTAGAAGGAAAGAGCCAAAACCTAATATAAACGAACAAATTGTAATGTTTATTAGTGCTTTTGACCAACCTATTGATAATATCATAATAGGAATTGTAAGCAATCCTATAAACCCCATTATCACTATAAGGCTTAGTATCAATCTTAAAGGACCACGAAGCCATAAAAGCAAAAGGACGAGCGCCTCTTTGCTTATTTGTGATTTTGACATTATTTTCCCCTCACGCGCTTAAATCAAGATGCTCCATAATATACACAGTACAATAAATGACACAAGTTATTTTGTTATAAAATCTTCGAGATCTGTTTGATGTTCAACGGATGAAATATCCGGTTTGGTAGAAGATGATTCTATTTGATATTCTTTCATAAAAGCAACTTTTTCTTCTTTGAATAACAAAATAGGATTCACCCAGTATTGATTAGGCAATTTTGGTTTCAAAATTCCTTTTTGTATAAGTTCTCTTAAACCGTTGTGAAAAGTTCTGTCGACCATATCGCGCTTTTTTCCATTTATACCCCCATCAAACCAGATTAAGGTAACGCTACTGGGGTCTTCGTTTGTTGATTTATTAGATTGATATTCTTCTAAAACTATTATCAAAGCACGATGTCCTGTACGAGATAAATTAAAAATTGCTTGAATGCCATCAGCAAATATTTCTATAAAATTTTCTTTATTTGTTTTTTCTATGACGTGAATTATAGGTACAACGTCTATTTTATCAGTGTCAGAATTGATAAATTTTTGTTGTATAATGCACGTTTTAACAATTTTATTATCAGCAAATATTTCAGAATTTTTAAGAAAAGGATTTTCATACGGGGAATATTTTTGCTTTCGCAAGTTTATTTTATCCATTTTGATCGTCCGTTGATTTTTTATCACCTGTTACGACTTAAGAATTTTTTTCTTCGCAAAAATAAAAGTCATATTGACACTTGAGCGAATGTAAATTATCCTTATTGGAGATTCGATTTATTATTTTAATATGGCAATTGTATTACCATAAATGACAGTTAGTATATCAGATAAACAAAGAAAGCAAACCGTTAGGCACGATCAGAATCCTTTCATTAATGATATTGTGGTTTCTATTAAGGATCCAGAAGAGCAGATTCTTGTCAATGTGGCGCTAATTTTTGATTTAAAAGCAGCAGGAATAAAAGTTTTTTTAGTTTTGGCTTGGATACTTCAAAACAGATTAATTCGCACTAATACTGTGATTTTAGATAAGGCTATTTTAAAAACATTTCTTGAAGCTCAAGAAAGTAAGTTAGCATTATCACCAACAACCTTTTTTCGTGGTGTAGCTGAATTAGAAAAAGCAGGTATTATTGCTAAACAAAATCATAGAGCTTGGTATTTTATTAATCCAAGTCTTGTTTTTAAAAATAGGAAAGTTGTTTTTACAAAAAATGTTGAATTAGAGAATGGGAAAATGGGGACTTAATTTTCCTTTACTATATTGAAAATATTTTTCTTTTGAATATAGTTTCATCTTGACTCACTATGTAAATCTATGAGTCGTTTCAAATAGAGGGAAATATAATGGCAAAAAAATAAAAACCCAACTGCGTTAACAGAAGGGTTTCTAAAATACCCGTACTCATATACGGTAAATTAAATTCAACAAACTAATTCCTAATTTAATTTATCGTGAAGCATTCTGCAAGAGAAATTTTGTAGAAAAGGGATATTTTTAGCATTTTTTTGCCTCCAATAGAGAGGTTTTAAAAATTATGGTTAATAAAACATCTGGTAGAAAATTAACTTCAAAGCACTGGGAATATATAAAAATTGCTGATAATACCGATATTGGCCACATTACTAGAAGCCAACTTCTTTTTCTTGTACAAGACTTACCAGTAACTGATCTTATCAAAGGAACAGAAGCCCATTTATTAGCTAAACTTTTGAATACTGTACCAGTTACGCATTTTGAAAAAGGTAAAATTCCAATAGTTTTTAAAACCAACCATCAAATTGGTCTGGAAATTGGTTGTACATCTGTTCACGTAAGTAGGTTGCTTTCACGCCTTTTTGATAAAGGTCTTATTGTGATGCGGGATTCTGCTAATTATAAACGCTATGGTTTTAGTTCTGCTCATCATGTACCAATTGCTTGTGGTATTGATCTTAGCATTTTAATCGCGCGTTACCATGAACTTCAGCACTCTATTTTAAAGAGTAAAGAAGAAAAGAAACATCATGATATGGCTGTTAGAACCTTTTGTGGCGTTTGTCGTCGATTACGGCTTCGTATTGAAGAAATAAAATTTACACCTATTGCTTCAATGTTTTTAAATCGTATGAATAAAGTTAAATCTGTTCTTGGTTCTCCTTTTAAAGCGTCCACCTTTAAATTGGAAAAAGCTATTAAGCTTTTTAATTGGCTCTTAGAGCGTTTATTTTTTACAAAAATGTTATGCACAAACAATAAAAATGTTATGCAATTACATAATACAACCCCTAACTATAATTGTAATTGTAACAAAAATGAGTGTTCAGATAACTCTGAACACACTCAAATCGTTAATGTGACCTCCGGTCACGATAAAATGGCTTATGAAAATATAGTGAACGGTAAAACCGAACCATCACTTCCCTCAAAAGGTAGTACATTGCCTCAAATTAAGCCGGAGATACTAGAAAAGGCTTTGCCAAATGCTGCCTTGTTTTCTGAATGTAATCTCCAAACAGAAAGCGATTTGATACGTTCTATGTATCCTATGTACAGAATGATTAAAGTTTCAGAACATGCCGCTGAACAAGCTACAAAAATCATGGGGCTTAAAAAAACAGCTCTGGCTATTGCTATCATTTTCGAAAAATATGCTAGAGGACTTGTAAAATCACCAGGAGGATATCTCCGCGGCATGATTGATAAAGAAAAAAAGGGAGAATTGTATCTAGAGCGTTCTTTATTCGCTTTATTGAAACAAGCTGATCAAGAAGAAATAAATAGTTTAAACTTAGAAAAAAATCAGAAAATAAAGCTAAACGAAGAAAAAAGCTCTTTGTTTGAGTTTGAACTCAATAAAACGTTAAATAATCTAACAATGTCAAAATTTGCATAAGTACAATTAATCTTCATTTTTTAAAGACGTAAAGGAATTCGAAAATAGTAAAAATTTTTGATTTTGAAAAAGGAGAAAGAGATAAATGATCAACTTATCCTAGCGGGGATAACTTTCTAGAACCTCTTCCTCCAAAAAAAGATATATACAAGATATTTTTATTTAGCAATTATTTTATTAGTTCCTTTATATTTTTTAATGAGAGGCTATCCGCCTCTCAAACTCTCTGGAACGCTCACCAAAATCATGACATCAGACCCGCGTTTAATG
>NZ_JBHIMS010000102.1:0-10360 GCF_042194285.1 Bartonella sp. MM97QHHN
CTGAAACATCCCAATGTGTTGCTAAAGCGGGAACCATTTTAGCAGGATCATCTGTCGCAGTACTGACCAAATTATCACAAATATTGTAAATAATTTCACTTCCATAAACATCATTAAGTTGTGCGGGATCAAACGTACTGATTGCATCAAGATTCCAAGCCATCACAAGGGTATTAGCCGGTGTTTTTGCTGAAACTTGTTGTGCAACCATCGCCAATGCCATAAGAGCAGAAACAAGAGAGCTGCTACTTTTCAATATTGTTTTCTTCAAGTTCATAAACTTTTCCCTTTATTTATTTTTATCAATTAATGACGCTGAAATAATATAGCAAATTTATAATTATAACATTGAATAAATACGTTCTAATCGCCTATATTTTTAGTCACCTACACAGAGTCATTTACTTGATAAATTCATTGACTTACGTCTCAATAAACCATAACGAACATGCAATATATGTTTTGCTAACCAGTATTACATTCTTTTCATAACCTCTTTGCATATGATAATGCACTATATCAGTTCCCTATTAATCATCAATAAGCCTTGTCGCCCAAAAAAATAGTGAGCTTTAAAAAAATCATTACGCAAAAATTTATGAATTCATTATTCTATTCCTTTAGGCGACATTTAAAATAAAATATGCAAACTTTAAAAATAGTCATCCCCCTCAAACACTCAGTTTCAAGATGTGGCACATCTTTACTACATGACCAAAACGGCACTGAAACAGCAGAAAGACATAAGAAAATATCTTTTCTAAAACGCTATCCCCCACAATAAGTGTCAAAAGTTTTACGTTTTTACCAACAAAACCAAACGCGTTAACAAAGATAAAGGAAAAATGAGAAGAATCATTCCTTCCACGCTTTATCTTTTGAGAAATAAAGCTTACAATAAAAGAATATACACTAAAATGCATCCCCCCATTGATAAAAACAAAATTCATTAGACGTTTCCCCCCTAAAGACATAACGAATATAAACCCTTCTAAACTTTGGCGTGCATCATTGCTTTACCACTATAAAAATAGAATAGAAAACAACATACCGCAACAGAACTCTCGTTTCCAGCGGAAACATACAGAGATTCAACGAAGTAATGTAGTGGATACAAGCCTGCATGAGCTTAATCATCTTCCAAAAAATTGGAGCGCACACGC
This sequence comes from Bartonella sp. MM97QHHN, assembly GCF_042194285.1. Lineage (NCBI taxonomy): Bacteria > Pseudomonadati > Pseudomonadota > Alphaproteobacteria > Hyphomicrobiales > Bartonellaceae > Bartonella > Bartonella sp. MM97QHHN. The sequence goes on from NZ_JBHIMS010000102.1 coordinate 1,164, forward strand.
GGCAAGATCACTCTACTAATAGAGGAAAGCTATCAGATAATAAAACCCAACACAAGCAGCTTGAGTCATTTAACTTCAATTTTTCATCGCTGCATTTCATTTTATATTGCCTAGGTAAGCATTGGACAATCAACCTACATATAAATAAACCAACAGTCATACAAGCAAAGAAAAACAATGCAACAACAGCACCCCATCTAACAACCACTTTGCATTCGTCAACAAACATGAATAAAATATTCATTAATTATAACAGTCACGTTATTAACGGAAATAAAAAAACTCTTCTGAACCATTACAAATGCCAAAGACTGTTTCACAACACTGAGAGCTAGTAAATGCGTGATGGTGCCGATTTGCTCCTTCATAAACCTAAAGATGGAGTGCATTATGGACTTATCTGTCATACCATTCACGGGCTGCGTCGCGAAATGGGCTTTGGTGTACTAAATGTTTCTTTAAAACATACAAGACATTACCATTATCTCACTTCAGATACATAACAGTTAAGATATCACTCCTTTTTGCATCTGTTTTTTCATCCTCAAAATTATACCTTTATCGTTTTTAGTGCCAACAACAATAGAAAATCATTAATATTGTATAGTTTGTATATTTCAATTATCTTATACAGCGGAATTGTATAATTTATACATTTATTAAATAATTCAATTATTATCCTATTAATCATTACTCTTACAAAAGAAAGTTTGCCAATTTATCGACAAAAACATCCTTCAAGATGATCATTAACAATTCCTACGGACTGCATAAAAGCATAACAAATTGTGGGGCCAACAAATGTCCAACCACGTTTCTTCAAGTCTTGAGAAAGACGAAGAGAAGCAGGTGTCATAGGGTTAGCTAACAGTGTTTGAAAATCTATTTTTTCATAACGCTCCAATTGTGGTGGTTGAAAAGACCAAAAATAGTGGGACAAACTCCCCCACTCTGTTATAATTTCTTGTGCTCTCAATGCATTATTAAGCACTGATTGAATTTTTCCTTGATGGCGAACAATGTCTTTATTCTGCATTAACATTTGCACCTTCAGCTCATCATAATGAGCAATCTTTTCAAAGTCAAAGTGATCAAATGCAACGCGAAAAAAAGAGCGTTTTTTTAAAATTGTAAACCAAGAAAGCCCCGCTTGGAAACCTTCAAGACAAATTTTCTCAAACAAACGAATATCCTCAAAAATAGGCTTTCCCCATTCGGTATCATGATAAGCACAATAAAGTGGATCCGTTCCAGCCCATGCGCAACGAACTTTTTCATCCACTCCCTTAAGAAGACCTTCCGCAAGCATGGCATTAACCGTATTAAAAGAGAGTTCCTTGATCATCGCTTGGTGACTTTATCTGCTTGTGTTTTGATCTTTTAGCGGAAATAGGCTCTTGTGTTGCAACACTGATATCTCCATCAAAAAAGCGTAAATTTATTTGCCCTGTTTCAGGAAACTGAACCAATCGTTTAATGGGCTTATGATCTTTCCCCAAAGCCAAAACAAAACCGCGCTCCAAAATATTCTGATATGAAGTGCTTCTTAAAAGCCTAGATACTACCTCTAACCCAGCACGTTGTTTTTCCACACTACGCACAAAAGCACGCTGAAGACGTGCCGTATATTCCTTTGTATTGCGTTGTGCTTTTTCACTATTTAACAAACGCGGTGAAAAACGCACACCAAGTGCATGAAAAGAAAAACGTTTTTTATCGTAGCTTACACAAAGAGCACGCTGCAATCGACTTGAAGTTTCATCTAAACCACGCCGTGGTAAAGCAAAAAGTTGATCGGCAGTCGGAAGAGCTCGTAGAGTAGCACGCAATTTTTGTCGATAAAAATCCAAATAACGCGCGAGTCCCTTGCGCAAACGTGCATCAAGCGATGCCACCAGCACCTCGAGATCAAGCTTAACAGGAACAGCCCGTTCTGCTGCGGCGGTAGGAGTTGGAGCGCGCCAATCAGCCACATAATCAATCAAGGTCCAGTCCGTTTCATGCCCAACAGCAGAAATAACAGGAAGAGAAGATTCATAAACAGCACGAACAACAGCTTCGTCATTAAACCCCCACAAATCTTCTAAACCTCCTCCTCCCCGTGCAACAATAATAAGATCAGGTTTTGGAATAAGTCCACCTGGACCAAGAGCATTAAAACCTTCAACAGCAACAGCCACTTCCCTCCCACTTGTTTCCCCCTGAACACGTACAGGCCAAACCAAAATATGCAACGGAAAACGATCGGATATACGATGAATAATATCACGAATAACAGCACCTGTTGGTGATGTTACAACGCCTAAAATTCGAGGCATATAAGGCAAAGGTTTTTTCTTTTCTTCATCAAACAAGCCTTCTTCTAAAAACTTTTTCTTACGATTTTCAAGAAGTGTCATCAAAGCACCAACCCCCGTTGGTTCAAGAGCCTCAATGACAATTTGATATTTCGATGACCCTGGATAAGTTGTAAGTTTACCAACAGCAACTACTTCCATCCCTTCTTCAGGAGGGAATTTGAGCTTTTCCATAACTCCACGCCAAATAACAGCTTCCAACCGTGCCTTATCATCTTTTAAAGCAAAATAAGCATGTCCCGAAGCATGAGTACCACGGTACCCTGATATCTCCCCAAGCACCCGTACATAACCAAACTTTTCTTCAACAACACGCTTTAGAGCCCCTGCTATTTCGGAAACAGTGAATTCTGCCACATTTGTTACACCTGTTTTTTCACTAAACAAACTTACCATTTTTCAATTCTTTACGCCCGTTTCTGTGAATCTTTTTGAAACAACACATCTTTAAACTTTTGATTTATAGCTTCATCAAAATACCCATAACACCGGCTAGAACAGCTTATATTTTTAATTTCAAATCGATTATCAGGGTTGTAAAAAAAACTTGAAGCCGTTATATGGGGATGTCTAGAGTCATTATTTCATCCGAAAATTGTATCAATAGAAGTTAAAATATTCAATCCTAACATCCACACAAAAGCATCTTTCATAAGAATTCCTGAAATAAAATTCTCGATACAACATAGTAATCCATTCCCGATAAAATTCAACGTATTGCAAAGTGTTAAAGAGCTTTGCAATACATCAAATATATCATGATCATGTTTTTTATATTTTATAAACTTGATACCTTCTTATTTTTCAATTGCACTATAAAAAATACGTGGTGCACTATTCCACACCCATTTTTTAACATCAGGTGTCATAGCAATAATATTATATGTCTGATAGATAAACGCATAAGGTCCTTTTTGCATTAATTCACGCTGTAAATCAGCATACATTTGTGCCCGTTTCTGTGGATCTTTTTGAAACAGAGCTGCCTGAACCTTCTTATTCATATCTTCATCCAAATAGCCGTGGCACCAACTAGGATAGCCTGTATTTTTAGCCTCGAACCGATTATCAGGATTTGAAATAAAACGTGAAGCCATTGTATGAGGATCCGCAGAAGAATTATTCCATCCTATAAAAATTGTATCAAAGCTACGTGCATAAAGTTTGGAAAACAACTGTGTACCGATAAAATGTTCAATCTTAAAGTGCACACCTATCTTTTTTGCATTATCCTGGATAGACTGAGCAATAGGCAAAGCAAAAGGATAAGGAGATTTTCCTGCAAAAATATTGGCCTCAAAACCATCTGGATAACCCGCTTCTATTAAAAGCTGCTTGGCTTTTTCAAGATCAAGTTTAAAGGGTTGCCCTTCTTTTTCATCCAAAGCCCCAAAATTACCAAGAGGAATAAAGCTTGCCCGTGGAATGCCAACATCTTTAAGAAGAGTCTTTCCCAGAGTGTCATAATCGATCAAATAACGCATTGCCAAACGCACCTTTTCATTGGCAAAAATAGGATTCGTTGTATTGAACCCCCATACTATCAGGGATGGAACTAACACTTTTTCAATTTTAATATCTGTTGTTTTTTGGAGATCTGCTATATTCTCTGGCGTTAAATTACGTGCCACATCAATATCGTGTTTTTCCAACAACAAACGTTGTGTTCCAGGCTCAGCAATATGACGAATTAAGATCTTCTTCAATTTGGGTGCCTCTCCCCAATAAATGGTACTTGCACGCAACAAAATCCCTTCTCCAGGACGCCAACTTTCTAACTGATAAGGACCAACACAAGCAGCGTGACTTGCCAAATAGCGATTTCCCATATCACCATCTTGTTCGTGTTTCATAAGTGTCTCACGATCAAGCAGAGCAACAGTACGATTCCTAGAAATATTGCTCAGAATAAGTTCTGCTGGATAAGGTTTATCAAATTTCATCACCACTGTTTTCTCATCGGGGGCTTGAAAAGCCTTATCAACATTTTGTTCTGTGATACCATATTCATTAAAAGTTGCCGCATTAGATAGCTTCAATTTGACAACCCGCCTCATTCCCCAAACAAGATCATGAGCACCAGCAAACCGACCATCATTAAACTTCAAATCATCGCGCAAATGAAAAGTAATCACCGTACTCTGATCATCGCTTACAACATCCCAACTCTTTGCCAAAGAAGGAACGATTTTAACTCCATCATTTTTAGCAGAATCAACCAAATTATCACAAACATTGATAACAATTTCAGCTCCATACCGGTCATTGAGCTGCGCAGGATCAAAATTACTGATCGCATCAAGATCCCAAGCCATCACGAGGGTATCAGCAGGTGTTTTTGCTGAAACTTGCTGCACAAACATCCCAAAAGTAATAAAAGCAGAAATAAAACAACTGCTCCTTTTAAATATCTTTCTTTTTAAATTCATAGACTTATCTCTTTAAAGTTTGTTGTATAAATTTTCCTTGCAACAGTAACGTGCAAAAATAAAAAAAATCAGGCTTTTAAAGCACACCTCCTAAAGATAAAATATCAAACCCTTTAAACAGCAGGAGCAACCCCTTGAGCAATATTGGTAAACTAAAGCAAAAGAGACAACGAAAAATGATCTGATAAACAATGAATAATACCACAAATGACAGCGCCTGTTGGTGATGTCACAGCACCAATAACTTTGATCATACAAGCCAAAGATTTTTTTATCGCATCAAACAGGACTTCTGCTTTAAAAGTCTTTTTGCTATTTTCTCAAAAGGGTTCTCAGAGAACCAACTTCAGTTGCTTTAAAAGCTCACTCATCCTTCGATATTTTGACAATTCTCATAAGTATAGTTTCTAACCATAGCCATTCCACTCCTTCCTCACAAGGACATTTGGACTTTCCAGGACTCATACTAAAGGGCAGTCTCAGCATCTCATCATTTTTTAAGGAAAAGCGGTATAATTTGAAGCACCAGCTCCACAATAATCCCATATTCCCCCAACGCACCTGCATATAACTAACTTTTTTCTCAATAGCACATTTTAAGGTCCCTCACTTTTTCTACAAAATACTAAATTCTGCTCATATTCAGTATGCCCATTTCTTTAACCGGCAAATTTATTATTTTTTTCTTCACTTAAGATTGAAATCTATAATCTTAATATCTATGTATAATTATTCTATAAAAATGCATAGTCCCTCTCTAAAGAAGAGTATCTTCGAGTTACTCTATAATGCACTTTACCGATAAACTTCGATATTTTGCAAAGCTTTAAACTCTATGCAAAACACCGAAGTTATTATCATCACATTCACTGTTGTATATTACAACATTTTAAACGTGCTTATTTTTCAATGGCATTATAAAAAATACGTGGTGCACTATTCCACACCCATTTTTTTACATCAGGTGTCATAGCAATAATACTATATGTCTGATAGATAAACGCATAAGGTCCTTTTTGCATAAAATCACGCTGTAAATCGGCGTACATTTGTGCCCGTTTCTGTGGATCTTTTTGAAACAGAGCTGCCTGAACCTTCTTATTCATATCTTCATCCAAATAGCCGTGGCACCAACTAGGATAGCCTGTGTTTTTAGCCTCAAACCGATTATCCGGATTATAAACGAGACGTGAAGCCATTGTANGTTTTTAGCCTCAAACCGATTATCCGGATTATAAACGAGACGTGAAGCCATTGTATAAGGATCTGCAGAATCGTTATTCCATCCCATAAAAATTGTATCAAAGCTACGTGCATAAAGTTTGGAAAACAACTGTGTCCCTACAAAATGTTCAATCTTAAAGTGCACACCTATTTTTTTTGCATTGTCCTGGATAGACTGTGCAATAGGTAAAGCAAAAGGATAAGGAGATTTCCCTGCAAAAATATTGGCTTTAAAACCATTTGGATAACCTGCTTCTGTTAAAAGCTGCTTGGCTTTTTCAAGATCAAGTTTAAAGGGTTGCCCTTCTTTTTCATCCAAAGCTCCAAGATTACCAATGGGAATAAAGCTTGCCCGTGGAATACCAACATCTTTAAGAAGAGTCTTTCCCAGAGTGTCATAATCGATCAGATAGCGCATTGCCAAACGCACCTTTTCATTGGCAAAAATAGGATTTGTCGTATTGAACCCCCACATTATCACAGATGGAGCTAACACTTTTTCAATCTTAATATCTGTTGTTACTTGGAGATCTGTTATATCTTCAGGCATCAAATTACGTGCCACATCAATATCGTGTTTTTCCAACAACAAACGTTGTGTTCCAGGCTCAGCAATATGACGAATGAGAATCTGCTTCAATTTTGCTTCCTCTCCCCAATGATAGGAACTTGCACGCAACAAAATCGCCTCTCCAGAACGCCAGTTGACTAATTGATAAGGACCAACACAAGCAGCGTGACTTGCCAAATAGCGATTTCCCATATCACCATCTTGTTCGTGTTTCATAAGTGTCTCACGATCAAGTAAAGCAGCAACACGAGTAGTAAGAATATGGCCAAGGATGATCTCTGCTGGATAAAGCTTATCAAATTTCATCACCACTGTTTTCTCATCGGGGGCTTGAAGAGTAGAATCAATATTTTGTTCTGTAATTCCATATTCGTTAAATATAGCTGCTGCAGACAACTTCAATTTAACAACCCGCTTCATCCCCCAAACAAGATCATGAGCACCAGCAGGCCGACCATCATTAAACTTCAAATCATCACGCAAATGAAAAGTAATAACTGTACCCCCACCCTCATTTGAAACATCCCAACTCTTTGCCAAAGAAGGCGCTATTTTAGCTGCATCATCTGTAGCGGAATCGATTAAGTTATCACAAATATTAGCAATAATTTCATTGCCATAACGTTCATTGATCTGCGCAGGATCAAAAGTCTCAATTGAATCAAGATTCAAAGCCATTACAAGGGTATCAGTAGGTGTTTTTGCTGAAACTTGTTGCACAAACATCCCCATTGCAAGAACAACAGAAACAAAAGAACTGCTCTTTTTCAATATTTTTCTTTTCACGTTCATAGAATTTTCCTTTTAACGTTATTGTATAAATTCCCCATGCAGCAAAACGTGCTTAATAATTAAGTTTAGACAAACTATAGGCTTCTAAAAACCAAGTTTTAAAATCTTTAAGAACAAGCACCTCTTGCCAATGGCTCCTCCTGCCTACACTTATAAGCCAAACCAAAACATACAAAGAAAAACACTCTGATATACAATGAACGCTCACCAACAATAGAGCTTATTCACGATATCATAACGCCTACTATTGAAGACTATAAAAGCAATATTTTTTCTCTATCTTGTTAAGCAAGCTTATCTCTTATTTTTTCCGGTGTTTTGTATATCATCAAAGCACTACCCCTTTCGGCTCAAGTGCCTTAATAACAAAGAGCCTTCATAATAATTTGACGATTTGATAAAACAGGAAAATTCGTTAGTTTGCCAAATGCAACGACTTTTATTCCTTCTTCAAAAGGAAATTTAATTTTTTCATCACTCCCCATAAAACAGCACCCTTCAATTGGCATCTCATCATCTTTCCAAGCAAAAGAAAATATAAACGCCATAAAAAACTGATATCCCTTGTTTACCCACCCATAACAAAACTTTCCTTCAACATCGCAAACCCTTTGCACCTTTAGCACTACTAAATTCCACAACATTTGTTACACTTCGTTTCTTTATGTTATACTCAGTTTTTTAACAAATAAATTGACCACTTTCTAATTCAGAGAAATTGAAATATTCAATCTTAGTATCCACATAAATACACCTCTAATGAGAATGAAAAATATCTTTAAACGAATGTCTTGAAAAGACATTCAACAATATATCACGCATTACCTATGATCTTCGACGCATTGCAAAGCTTAAAATTTATACAATACGCCGAAATATATCATGACGATGCCCTTTATCTATTGAACAGCATTGAAGACACTCTTATTTTTCAATTTTACTATAAAAAATATGTGGCGCACTATTCCAAACCCACTTTTTGATATCAGGCGTCATCGCGATAACAGTATATTTCTGAAAGATAAACGCATAAGGTCCTTTTTGCATCAATTCACGTTGTAAATCAGCATAGAGTTGTGCCCGTTTTTGTGGATCTTTTTGAAACAATGCATCCTGAACCTTTTGATTCATCGTTTCATCCAAATACCCATATTGCCAACTAGGATAGGCGGTGTTTTTTGCCTCAAGCCGATTATCTGGATTATAAACAAGACGTGAAGCCATGGTATGAGGATCCGCAGAATCGTTATTCCATCCGACAAAAATCGTATCAAAAGCCCGTGCATAAAGTTTAGAAAACAACTGTGTACCGGCCATCCGTTCAATTTTAAGACGCACCCCCGCCTTTGCGGCACTATCTTGGAGTGACTGAGCAAGTAACACCCTATAAGGAGCATTTGATACGAGAAAATTTGCCTCAAATCCATTCGGATAACCAGCTTCTGCTAAAAGCTGCTTGGCTTTTGCAATATCAAATGTAAAGGGTTGCCCTTCTTTTTCATCTAAAGCCCCAAAGTTGCCAAGAGGAACAAAACTGGCCCGTGGAACACCAACACCTTTGAGAAGCTTCTTGCCAAGACCTTCATAATCTATGAGATAACGCATCGCCAAACGTACTTTTTCCTTAGCAAAAATAGGATTTGTCATATTAAATCCCCAGTACATCATGGATGGCTCTAACACTTCTTCGATTTTAACATCTGTTGTTTTTTGCAGATCTGCAAGATCTTCAGGGGTCAAATCACGAGCAACATCAATATCATGTTTTTGCAACAACAAACGTTGTGTTCCGGGCTCTGCAACATGGCGAATTAAAATCTGCTT
>NZ_JBHIMS010000094.1:0-36089 GCF_042194285.1 Bartonella sp. MM97QHHN
TATCATAACGCAAGCAGACATTGCACGAGCTTTAAGAGAAGCAAAAAAGCAAAAATGCGAACTCATAGAAATCAAACCTACTGGTGAACTGCTTATCTATCTTAAATCCGATATTCCAATACCAAATTCAGTTAGCCACCCAGACAAACTTTTAGATTTGTCAAAGAATGAATATTACGAAACCGCACTCTCTAAGATGTAAAATACCATGCCTAAACCACGTCCTCCTCATCTTGTCAAAGAAGTCACACGTCATGGTAAAATTATATGGTATGTACGTATTGGTCATGGACCACGTATTAGAATACGCGGCACCTATGGAACGCAAGAGTTTGTTGATAACTACAAAAGCGCACTTGCCGAGTTACAAGGGCTTATACTTCCTAAATCAAAAACTGGTAAGCTAGTCGAAGGTTCATTCGCATGGCTCCTTAAACAATACTTTAACAGCTCCAATTGGCATAGCCTTTCTAAAGTCACCCAAAAACAAAAAGANAACTGGTAAGCTAGTCGAAGGTTCATTCGCATGGCTCCTTAAACAGTATTTTAACAGCTCCAATTGGCATAGCCTTTCTAAAGTCACCCAAAAACAAAAAGAACTCATTCTTATGAAGGTATGTGATACCATAGGAAACATTCCATACCAAGCAATTGAAAAGAAACATATCATAGCCGGTGTTGAACGGCGTAAAGAAACACCAGCAATGGCTAGAAATTTTCTGAAAGCCCTTAATGGACTTTTTAATTGGGCGATTGATCAAGGTCTTTTGGAAAATAATCCAGCTTTAGGAATAAAAAGACCCCCCCTCAAAAACAAAGAGGGATTTCCTGTTTGGACAGAAGAAGATGTCGAAAAATATTATCAAATATGGCATCATGGTACCCATGAACGTGTCTGGATTGATGTTCTTTTATATACGGGCTTGCGTCGTGGTGATGCGGTACGCATTGGCTGGAAAGATGTCAAAGACAATATTATTCATCTCAAAACAGAGAAAAGTAAATTCCAAACAGATGTTTTTCTTCCCATTTTACCGGAATTAGCTAAAACGCTTGAAACTGGTCCTATTGGAGAAGAAACATTTATCTGTAGTAAAGTGAATCAAAAATTCACCAAAGAAAGCTTTGGGAATGGATTTAGAGACGCTTGTAATGCGGCTGGAATTAAAAAATCGGCGCATGGATTAAGAAAATTAGCCGCAACACGTGCAGCTAATTCTGGAGCAACAGTATCACAATTGAAAGCAATTTTTGGCTGGACAGAAGATCAGATGGCATCCCTTTATACAAAGAGTGCAGATCGTAAAAGACTAGCTCTTGAAGCTATAAAAAAGCTCCAAAAAAGTTAGGGGCAGAGACAAAAAAACGTAATAGAATCAAAATTCATTAATTCCCTTATATTCTATATAATTCTTTGATTTTATTTACTCTATACCCGCCCCTTGGGCGTACCATAATTCTTTTTTCTATGTGTAATACATTCATTTTATTCGTATTCTTAAAAATGAGGAATGCATAAATAAAAACGAGGGAATAAGATTTTTAAAGGGATCTCTTCGTAAAAAAGATACAAGAATCATTAGATAATTGATTTCTTTGTTGCATTTCGAAGATAGTGTTTTACTGCGCAAAGTTAATAACAATAAAAATCGATAAAATATAAAAATTAGAAGGTTCTAGCTCGTGATCCGGTGAGTTTATAAGCCATATTCTTGCGTATACCGTTAATTTTTAAATTAAAACCAGCCACATCATTTATACGTTTCTTCCAACCTTCAAAACTAAAATTCACCCCAAAACACATCTTATATGAAGCATTTTTAATTACGGTGCCTTTTCACATTAAACTTTTCTATAAACAAACAGACCGTAATCTTAGAATTGAAATGCGATATAAAAATAGATTCTTATTCACCTAACACAACAAATCAAGAAACTATAATTTAGAATACAATCAACTTATTAAATGGAAACTCTGATAATAAAAATGCATAATCCTTGACCCCCAGTGATCTAACTACCTTATCTATTAAACAGATTCTTCATCAATCATAGAATAATTATAGATTTGCAAACACATCACTTCTTTTCAAAAATTAAACCCTCCAACAAAATTTACACTCTATTGATCATAGATTCTAAAAGATCATATTTGAGTGCTTTTTTCCCTTATTTTTACTTTTCATTATAAACTTGAAAGTGCTATAAAGTAGTATCGCTTAAAAAAAAGGACTTCTAATGGCAAAGATCAAAGTAGAAAACCCCGTTGTTGAACTTGATGGGGATGAGATGACCCGTATCATCTGGAAATATATCAAAGATAAATTAATCCATCCCTATCTCAACATTGATCTCAAATATTATGATCTTTCCGTCGAAAATCGTGATGCAACCAATGATCAGGTCACTATCGATTCTGCCAATGCTATCAAAAAATATGGGGTTGGTATAAAATGTGCAACCATCACACCTGATGAGGCACGCGTTAAAGAATTTAACCTAAAAAAAATGTGGAAATCACCTAATGGCACAATCCGCAATATTTTAGGAGGAGTCATTTTTCGCGAACCCATTATCTGTAAAAATGTCCCTCGCCTTGTTCATAACTGGACAAAGCCAATTATTATTGGACGTCACGCTTTTGGTGATCAGTACAAGGCAACAGATTTTAAATTTCCAGGAAAAGGGAAATTAAGTATTAAATTTGTAGGTGATGACAATCAAGTTATTGAACATGATGTTTTTGATGCCCCAAGCGCAGGGGTTGCTATGGCTATGTATAACCTTGATGAGTCAATTCGTGATTTTGCTCGAGCATCCTTTAATTATGGACTACAAAGGAATGTCCCAGTTTATCTTTCAACAAAAAATACCATTCTAAAAACTTACGATGGTCGTTTTAAAGATATCTTTCAAGAAATATTTGATACGGAATTTAAAACTGAATTTGAAAATCGTAAATTATATTACGAACACCGCCTCATTGATGATATGGTTGCTTCTGCAATTAAATGGTCAGGAGGCTATGTATGGGCATGTAAAAACTATGATGGTGATGTTCAATCTGATATTGTTGCCCAAGGCTTTGGTTCTCTCGGTCTCATGACTTCTGTTCTTATGACACCAGATGGTAAAATTGTTGAAGCAGAGGCAGCACACGGCACCGTAACACGCCATTACCGTCAGCATCAAAGAGGCGAAGAAACATCAACGAACTCTATTGCATCTATTTTTGCATGGACGCGTGGACTAGCGCACCGTGCTAAACTAGATAACAATGAGAAGTTAAAAAACTTTTCCACGACATTGGAAGAAGTTTGTATTAAAACCGTCGAAGAAGGTTTTATGACTAAAGATCTCGCACTTTTGATTGGGCCTAAACAAAAGTGGCTTTCTACAACAGGTTTCCTCGATAAAATTGATGAGAATCTCAAAAAAGCAATGGGCAATTAAGTTATTACTTAAATTAAAATTCAAAGCTCTAAACAGAGCTTTGAATTTCTCTTGGCAAATTCAAAGAAGTACCTTATAAGTAAAAAGAGGATAAATTTTTATTAAATAGCAAAAAACAGTGAAAAAACAGGGCTGGTCTGCGCTTTTATTGGGTAAAAATGGTCTTTGCTTTTTAACGTTTACAGGTGGAGTTGTGTTACACGCCACTAACGTTTATATTGTTATTACTATTTTACCCTCTCTTATGAATCATATTGGGAGTGAAATATATTATTCTTGGGTAGCTACTGTCTTTATTACAGCTTCACTCGTGGGTACTTCACTTGCAACAAAAATATTAGGGAAATTAGGTCCTCGCAATGCGTATGTTATTTCTGGACTTATCTTCACCCTAGGCACTTTTATGTGCAGCATTTCTTCATCTATGCCATTGTTTTTAATAGGACGCTTTATTCAAGGATTTGGAAGTGGTTCTTTGTTATCCCTATCCTATTCCATGGTACGGATTGTTTTCAGCCCATCTTTATGGTCACATGCATTAAGTATTATCTCTGGAATGTGGGGAATATCAACCTTGTTAGGACCAGCAATCGGGGGGCTTTCTGTATATTATGGCCTATGGCGAGCATCCTTTTTGGTCATTGGCGTATTAGCTATATTTTTCTCACTCATCGCCTTTAAATTTTTACCAAAAAAGAATGAAAACGATGTTCCAACCCCCCCTCTTCCTCTTCTCCAGCTTTTCATACTCACCTTATTGATTTTTATTATTTCTGTTGGAGGGGCTATGGAGTCTACAATAGCAAAAATTTGCGGATTAGTTATCGGACTTAGTCTTCTCTTTGTTCTAGCAAAAATCGAATCATCTACCCCTCATCCTATGTTGCCCCGCAAATCCTTTTCTTTCTCTTCTGAAATCTTTTCTGTTTACGCATTGATACTTGTTATGACAACAGTCGTATACAGTATAGAACTTTATTTTCCACTTTTTCTTCAAGAGCTTCATGGGCAAGCTCCACTTATTGCTGGTTATATAGCAGCACTTATGAGCCTAGGGTGGACATGTGGAGCCATCTCAAGTGCTGGTGTCTCCACAAAAAAAATTCGCAACATCATTGTATACTCGCCCCTATTAAAACTGTTAGGCATAGTGATTCTTTTATGGCTCATCCCAACAGAAGTTTCCGCGCTTAAATATATTTTTATTATTTGCTTAGCACTGTTTTCTATTGGAATCAGTGCGGGCATAGCATGGCCACATTTGCTCACAAGGATCTTACAATGTGCAAATGATGAAGATGCTCTCCGTGCCAGTGAATCCCTTACCTCTGTACAACTATTTTCAGCGGCCTTAAGTGCAACTCTAGCAGGAGTCATCACCAATCTTGCTGGTCTCTTTAATCCTGGAGGAACAATAGGAATGATCTTAGCAGCAAAAACTCTTCTTATAGTGCTCATGGGTCTTTTATTTTGTCTTGCTATTCCATTAGCACTGCGCATTTCTTACTGCATATTAAAAAACCCAACAGGACATTCCAATAACTAAAAATAAATATAAAAATTCCTTCTTCATTTTAAAAATGAAAAATATTAAGCATGCTTTTCCATATACCATGAGACGCAAAAAACCATTAATCCACACAAAGTTAGAACACTTCCTAAAACAGCTGTATATTCATAATTATAACCCAATTTTAAAACTAATGCTCCAGATTCTGCACCAAGAGCGTTGGCAATATTAAAAGCAGACTGCATTAATGCTCCTGCCAAAATCTGTCCCTGTAGTGCAACATCCATAATTTTTGTTTGTATAGAAGGCATAGCAGCAAAAGAAGTTCCAACAAAAAAGCATCCTATTGCCGCTGTTAACGGAGCATAGGATAAAAAGAAAAAAACAAAAAAAACAAATACGCTCCAAAGCATAGACAAAAATATCATCGGCGAAATACCAATTTTAACGGCCAATTTAGGCCCCAAGAGATTTCCTACCACCATACCCAATCCAACTAACGGCATGATAAATGGTACCAACTCAAGTGAAACACCAGAAATATGCATTAACGTTGGCTTGATATAAGTAAAAACAGAAAATAATCCTGACGCTCCCACCGAAACCATCAACAAAAGAAGCCACACCTGCTTTTGCTTTAATGCACCCATTTCTTGCAAAGGATTCGTTTTTGGAAAAATTGAATCACAAGGAAAAAAATTCCAAATAAGCAAGCTACACAATAAAGCAATCATACCCACAAGGATAAAAGCAATCTGCCAACCAATAAGTTGACCAATCCAAGTAGCACTTGGTGCTCCCAAAACGGTTGCAATTGTTAAGCCGAGCATAACATATCCAACAGCTTTAGAACGTTCTTTCATTTCTACCATTGAAGAAGCAACCATAGCCGCAAGTCCAAAATAGATTCCATGGGGAAGTCCACTGAGAAAGCGTAATACTACTAATATGCTAAAATCAGAAACAAAGGCACTAGCAATATTTGCTAAAGCATAAAAAAGCATCAATCCTATCAAAACAGTTTTGCGTGATACCTGAGCTGTTGCCACAGCTAAAAGAGGTGCTCCAATCACAACTCCTAATGCATAAGCAGAAATATATTGACCAGCGGTAGGAATATCAACATATGAACTTCGTGCCATCTCTGGCAGTAGCCCCATTGCAACAAACTCTGCAGTACCAATAGCAAAACTGCCCACGGCAAGAGCTAAAATTATTAAACGTCGTATTCTCGAATCAATTCCCAATACAAGAACCTTTTGTTGATAAGAATCCCTCATATCATCACTTCTGAATAGGAGTTTTAACTGTAAATATCTGTAATACACACAAACAAAAATTCAAAACATTGTTATACGCATGCCCAATAGTCCCCAATAAAGTTTTAGAAATATTTTGATATATAAAGCATTTTATGGAGTTTTAAGTAAGATTCTTTAATGGAAAATCTTTGAAAACCTCAAGATCATAGACGTATTCACCTATTTCTATCAGATCTACCAGATAATAAACTTTGTCTCCTCTTTTTAACCGTTGAAATTTACAGTGAAAAATTTATTTTACAACGATATACTATACCCTATAAATAATTCTAAAATTTGCTGAATAATGCATTTCAAACAAGTGAACAATATCTCATCATTATCTTGATACAAAGATAAAACCTCTCCCCCAATTATTGTTGCTATCTAAATGCAGATCCCCCAAATCGATAAGCTATAATTTCAACTCTAGGCCATTCTTATAAATTATTATAGAGTCTTTTAAAAATTCTCATGATAATAGTGCTTGGTTTCTAGATTTATTAAATATCCTCTTTTAGGCATCTTTCCCCCTCCCTCACAGAGGAATCGCATCAGATATCTAACTCACTATCTGTAAATTAAAATATTCACGTAAATATATTATTGATTATTTTCAGATAAATTCTATAAACAAAGTATAAAATAAATATAATAATTTTTATTTCAATATATCTATTGATATTTTATAATATATTATAATTATTGTGATTATTGTTTAATTTATTATGACATAATATATATAGTTTTATAATATTAATAATATTAAATAAATCTATTTTAAATAAATTTATATATAAAAACTTAAAAAATAAAATTATAACATTTTAAATTTTGTAATTTTATTTTAGCTTTATTTTAATTTTCTAAAAATTTATCTGTTCGATTGTATATAATCCATTCTTTACCTTTAGTAATAAAAAACACCAAGTAGCTCATAAAAGTACAATTTTCATACTTCTTTAAGAGTTCGCTAACGCCTCATTAACATTGTTGCTGTAAACAGTCATCAGAAACAGAAAAACTGTTTTTCTCCGGATCAGGTAGCGCGTACCGGAGTAACAGTTTCTGTTTTATATAGTAATTAGAAAAGAATATGTGCCCTTATAAAACCGCACTGTTATATCCTAAGATAGTGAAATTTTATAATTTTGGAAGATGTTTCTAATTTCATATTTTTAACTAAATTTGTAAGTGCGAGAATAAATTCAATAAAAAAATGAGGTGCTATATTACGATTAATATTTTAGCGTCCTTGTGCCCATAGAGCACACGTTTCAGCGCAAAAATCAGCATAACAGCCTTCCTCAATGGCATCACGAATTCCCTGCATAAGTTGTTGATAATAAAAAAGATTATTCCAAGTCAACAACATCCCCCCAAGAGATTCACCAGATTTGATCAAATGATGCAAATAAGCACAACTATAATCATGTGTTGCTGGACAAAGTGACTGTGGATCAAGAGGATGTGGATCTTCTGCATAACGCGCATTACGCAAATTAATTCTACCAAAGCGGGTAAAAGCTAAACCATGACGTCCTGCACGCGTTGGCATAACACAATCAAACATATCAACACCACGTGCAACACTTTGTAAAATATCATCAGGTGTCCCTACTCCCATAAGATAGCGTGGTTTATCCTCTGGTAAAATCGGACAAGTAGTATCCAATACTGCTGTCATAACACTCTGCGGCTCACCAACAGCAAGCCCTCCAATAGCGTAACCTTTTAAATCGATTTCTTTTAATGCTTGAGCAGAACGTTCACGCAGTTTCATATTATCACCACCTTGAACAATCCCAAACAATGCTTTATCTGGCTGATCTCCAAAAGCTGTTTTACAACGCAACGCCCACCGCAATGAAAGTTCCATAGCTTCTTCCATTTCTTTTTCAGTTGCTGGTAATGCAATACATTGATCCAACTGCATCTGGATATCTGCACCAAGAAGTCCTTGAATTTCGATAGAACGCTCTGGACTCATTTCATAGTAAGCTCCATTAATGTAAGAGCGAAAAATCACACCTTGTTCAGTAATTTTACGGATTCCCGCCAATGACATAACCTGAAAGCCACCAGAATCGGTTAAAATAGGTCCGCTCCAGCGTGAAAATTCATGTAATCCTCCCAAACGCGCAACACGTTCAGCTCCTGGACGTAACATTAAATGATAAGTATTTCCCAAAATGATATCTGCACCAAGATCACGAATTTGATCCATATACATAGCCTTAACGGTTCCTGCCGTCCCAACAGGCATAAATGCGGGTGTACGAACACATCCTCGCCCCGTTATAATTTCGCCTCGACGTGCATACCCATCTTGAGCAATTTTTCTATACTGAAATGTCTTTATCATAACTCTCGTCTTTTTGATTCCACCAATGCATATCTCTATAGAAAGAAAAAAGATATCCCCTACGAGCATTGTCATAAGCTTTATGAATTAATTTTTGATTCGCTCAATATTGTAATCAGCATCAAAAATTAAACGAGATAAAAGAACATTTCTTATTAAGAAATCACCATAATAAAAGTAATAATCTAGCTCCAAAAAAATAGTAAAATCCTTATAATACCATACCTCAAAATACCTACGCTTAACGCACTAAAGCCTTAACAGAACTGCAAAATTATTATCACAATAATTTCATCTTCACATACTTCCATAAGCAGTAACTTTGTACCCATAGAAGAAAATTCTGAATGCATTGTACAGCTTACAATATTCTTTAACTTTTACAGATAAAAAATTTTTCATCTACTGAATACAGCGATCCTCACGCTTAATAAAAGCGCAAATGAGCATAATCACTTATCCACTCACAATATTGAGATAGCTCTTGGCATTTAAGATAATTCACAAAAGAAATTAACGTGTAAATAAAAATACTTAAAAAAACTACAAATGCTTTTTGTAAAGATTCTCAAATACCAAAAGCTCTATCGTAACATTAGAGGCTGAAAAAACGTATGATGGTACCTGCTTGTTCCTTCACAAGCTTTAAAGAAGGTAGTGCATAATAGATTTTATACTATTTATAGCTTTAAAACTATACACGCCATGAAGGTCATCGTGGAAGTGAATGTTGATATGCACTAAGAAATGCTTCTTAAAAACACGTAAATAAGCAACACAAGTGTATTCCGTTTGGAGCATTCCTCTATTAAAAAACGAGAAAAATAAAAGCGTAAGTCCATGCATAATCTTCATTATTTAAAAGATATTGCATTAGATACTTTTAAAAAAGTAAAGCTGCATTAAAAAGGAGATGGCAAGACTAGCCATTTGTTTCACTTCTGCGCCTTTATTATATTCTTCTAAGATTAATTCTTATTTTAAAGATTACACCAATATACATAAACGCTGATTTTCCACCTTGCTAGGCAAAACTGGAGCAGCTAGTAAGGCTCTTATCCGTATTAATATGTGTGCGGCTGCATTAGGATTGGATGTTGATTTACAAGCAGCAACAAAAGCACACGCTCTCTCAGGAAAATAACATCATAAAACCATTAATAGACCAACAATAAATTGAAGAGAAATGCCGAATTTTTTATAAAACACTTTTCCAAACAAAAACCATAACATAACAGACTTTGCGTTTTCTTATTCTGACAGGTGTTTGTACAAATCCTTTACATTATACTCTTCAGGAAGATCCGATTGAAGTAAATATATGGACAATTCTTAGCTCGAAATTATAAAAGGTAAGCGTGATACTACAAAAGAGTTTCGTGTGCCTTTATTGATCAGAAAAGAGTATTTTTTCTTAGAAACTTATAATTAAAATCAGTATAGTTTATACTATTCTACATCCGCAGCAATAATGGCTTTGGTAATTGAATCTGGATCTGCAACAGGTTCACCACGTTTAATTTTATCAACATTTTCCATACCTTCAACAACCTGCCCCCATATGGAATATTGACGATCAAGCCACGGAGCATCTGCAAAACAAATAAAAAACTGAGAGTTAGCAGAATTTGGATTCTGACTCCGTGCCATAGAAACTGTACCACGCTTATGAGAAAGATTTGAAAACTCTGCTGTTAAATTTGGTTTTTCTGCCCCCCCCATACCAGCACGTGATAAATCGAATTTATCACTATCCTTCTTTCCAAATTGCACATCCCCTGTTTGCGCCATAAAACCATCAATAACGCGATGGAAAATAACATTATCATAAGCACCTTCACGTACCAGTTCTTTAATACGTGCAACATGACAAGGTGCTAAATCAGCAAAAAGCTCAATAACAACTCTGCCCTTTGTTGTTTCAAGAATTAAAGTATTCTCTGGATTTTTATTCTCAGCCATATGGAAAGCTCCCTTGATTCATTTCTCAACTTGTAAAGTAGCAGCATTAATAACATCAGGATTTTTTACAGATCCATTATTACTTGTCGTACCTTTTTTTATTTTATCAACAACATCCATCCCCTTTATAACCTCTCCAACAACCGTATACTGACCGTTTAAAAAAGCAGCATCATCAAAACAAATGAAGAATTGAGAATTCGCGGAATCCGGATCTTGTGATCGTGCCATCCCAACTGTACCACGCTTAAATGACTGTTTTGAAAACTCTGCCGGTATATTAGGATAATTTGAGCCACCCATACCAACGCGTTTCAGATCAAAATCTCTACTGCCTTTTTTTCCAAATTCTACATCACCAGTTTGCGCCATGAAATTAGAAATTACACGATGAAAAACAACATTATTATAGGCCCCCTCCTCTGTTAATCTTTTGATTTGCGCAACATGTTTTGGCGCCAAATCAGGACGCAGACGAATAATAACATCACCATCTTTGAGAGATAAAACAAGAAGGCTTGCATCACTTGCTGGGCTAGGATTACCAGCGACAGCAGACAATGAAAAAAAACATATCAAAACAGCAAAAATTCTACGAAACACACTTATTCTCCCTTAAAAGATTGGTATTTCGAGCTTAAAGCTTGTGCAACATTGGGCGGTACAAATGGTGTCACATCACCTCCCATAGAGGCAATTTGGCGTACCAATGTAGAAGTTATCGCACGCCCAGAAACACTTGCCGGCAAAAAAACAGTTTGCAATTCAGGAGCTAGAATGCCATTCATCCCTGCCATTTGCATTTCATAATCAAGATCAGTACCATCACGCAATCCACGAACGAGAAATGAAGCACCAACTTCACGCGCCTTTTCAATGAGAAGGTTACTAAATGAAAGAACCTGCAATCGATTAGAATCTGCACCAAATAAGTCCTTCCCGACCTGCGTAATGAAATCAACACGCTCTTCGAAGCTAAAGAGTGTTTTTTTGTCAGCCTGTATCCCTATAGCGACGACCACCTTATCAGCTAACACAAAACACCCTTTCAAAACATCAAGATGACCATTTGTAAGAGGATCAAAAGAACCCGCGTAAAGAGCAATTTTCATGATTTTACTCCTTCCTCTTAAAAATTATTTTTCTTCGCTCATATCAACTGTATCAGAATGCTTCACACTTTCATCATCTAATGAACTCGTATCATCTTCAGGTTCAGAAATACGTTCAACCGATACGACTCTTTCACCTTTAGCTGTATTAAAAATTGTGACTCCCTTAGTTGAGCGCCCAGCAGTACGAATTCCCTCAACAGGGACACGAATAAGCTGCCCTCCATCTGATACCAACATAATTTGATCTTGCGCCTTCACCGGAAAAGCCGCTACTAATTTACCAATTTCAGCTGTTTTAGATGGATCTGTTGCGCGAATCCCTTTTCCGCCACGTCCCGAAATCCGGAACTCATAGGAAGAAGAGCGTTTACCATAACCAAACTCACTCACCGTCAAAAGCATTTGTTCACGTGCATGAAGTTCTGCATAACGTTCATCTGTTAACTCTGTTTCAGCACCCCCATCTTCCTCATCAAGAGTTATAATATCTTCAATATCAGCATCTGTACCAGAAGCACGCCGTTCATTCATTACACGTTTAATATAAGCAGAACGCTCAATGGACGTCGCCTCGACATGCTCTAAAATTGTCATCGAAATGACTTTATCGCCTTTAGCTAAATTGATACCACGAACTCCCACAGAATTACGCCCAGCAAAGACCCGAACATCAACAACTGGAAAACGGATACATTGTCCATTGGCTGTTGTTAGAACAACATCATCATGTTCTGTACAGGTTTCAACAGAAAGAATTTCATCTTCTTCATCAAGTTTCATCGCAATTTTACCATTACGATTAACCTGAACGAAATCTGATAATTTATTACGACGCACAGTTCCACGTGTTGTCGCGAACATAATATCTAATGCACTCCAGCTCGCTTCATCTTCAGGCAAAGGCATAATCGTTGTAATACGCTCACCTTGTTGTAAGGGAAGCATATTGATCAAAGCCCGCCCACGCGATTGGGGTGTCCCCAGCGGCAGTCGCCAAACTTTTTCCTTATAAACAATCCCACGTGATGAAAAGAAAAGAACCGGAGTATGCGTATTGGCAACAAACAACCGCGTTACAAAATCCTCATCCTTCGTGGACATACCAGAACGCCCCTTACCACCACGTCGCTGTGCACGATAGGTATTAAGAGGCACACGCTTAATATAGCCACTATGGCTTACCGTTACCACCATATCCTCTGATGCGATCAGATCTTCACTCTCCATCTCAGCGCTACCAAAACCAAATACGGTACGTCGCGGCGTTGCAAATTCCTCACGAAGAGCACTCAACTCATCCTTAACAATACACATAATGCGTACACGTGATGCCAAGATCTCAAGATAGTCAGCAATATCCACACCAATTTTATTCAATTCATCAGCGATTTCATCACGCCCAAGGGCTGTCAATCGTTGCAAACGCAATTCTAAAATAGCACGCGCCTGTTCTTCAGAGAGATTATAAGTACCATCCTCATGAATAATATGACGAGGATCATCAATAAGTTTAATCAAAGGCGCGACATCCATTGCTGGCCAGCGTCGCTCCATTAACTGTGCACGTGCTGTCTGCGGATCAGGAGCTTTGCGAATAAGCGCTATAATTTCATCAATATTGGCAACAGCAAGGGCAAGACCAACCAAAACATGTGCTCGCTCACGCGCTTTACGCAAAAGATATTTTGTTCGCCGACTGACAACTTCTTCCCGAAAAGAAACAAATGCACGAAGCATATCAAGCAACGTCATCTGTTCGGGTTTTCCCCCATTCAAAGCAACCATATTACAACCAAAGGAAGTTTGTAGCGGCGTATACCGATATAATTGGTTTAAAACAACTTCCGCAACAACATCTTTCTTCAGCTCAATAACAACGCGATATCCATCACGATCAGATTCGTCACGCAAATCAGAGATTCCCTCAATGCGTTTATCGCGCACCAATTCAGCCATTTTCTCAATCATTGTTGCCTTATTAACTTGATAAGGGATCTCACTCACAATAATTGCTTGTCGACCACTGCGAATTTCTTCGATCTCAACTTTAGCACGCATAATGATTGAGCCACGCCCTGTTTCATAAGCTGCACGAACACCAGAGTGGCCAAGGATAATACCTCCTGTAGGAAAATCCGGACCAGGAATAATTTCAATTATTTTATCGAGTGTGATATCGGGATTATCAATCAAAGCGATACAACCATCAACGACTTCACCAAGATTATGGGGAGGAATATTGGTTGCCATTCCCACAGCAATCCCCCCTGACCCATTAACCAAAAGATTGGGAAAACGCGCTGGCAAGACAACCGGTTCACGCTCACGCCCATCGTAATTATCCTGAAAATCAACAGTATCTTTATCAATATCAGCTAAAAGTTCTTCTGAAACTTTTTCTAAACGACACTCAGTATAGCGCATAGCCGCGGGTGGATCACCATCAACGGAACCAAAATTTCCCTGACCATCAATCAATGGATTTCTTAAAGAAAAGTCCTGCGCCATACGCACTAAAGCATCATAAATTGAAGCATCACCATGGGGATGGAATTTCCCCATAACCTCACCAACAACACCAGCAGATTTACGATATGACTTATTAAAAGAAAGCCCCATCTCATTCATAGCATAAAGGATACGTCGATGAACAGGCTTAAGACCATCACGAACATCAGGGAGTGCACGTGAAACAATCACGCTCATCGCATAATCGAGATAGGAGCGTTGCATTTCATCAATAATACTGATTGGTTCAATACCTGTTAGCACATCACGTTCTGGGTGTGGAGTAAGATCGGTCACAATTTCAAAACTTTCAAAAAAGAATCATTTCACTTTATTTATAGCGAAAAATACACAAAAATGCTAATTTCTCTCCCATGACAAAAAAGAAATTTAACAATATTTTTCAAGATGTTATTAATTTATATTTTAAATTACCAATAATAATTAACAATTTTCACTTCGATAAACTTCAAAAATCTGAAACAAGCAAACCATAAAGTAATCGTAATACGACAAATAAAGACTCTTAAAAAGGTACGTCATCATCTAATTTGTGTGAAAAATTTTCTCCCAATTGATTATTATTTTGACCAAACGTATTTCTCTGATTTGAGTTACTATCGGCAAAGCCACCACTATAACTCCCCCCTTGACTTGCTCCTTGCTCCCCGCCCGCGGCTCCCCGCCCATCAAGCATTTGTAATTCGCCACGGTACTTTTGCAAAACAACCTCTGTTGTATAACGGTCATTTCCATTTTGATCTTGCCATTTTCTTGTCTGTAACTGCCCCTCAATGTAAATTTTGCTGCCTTTTTTTAAATATTGCTCTGCAACTTTGACAAGGTTTTCATTAAAAATAACAATATTATGCCACTCAGTGCGTTCTTTTCGCTCATTTGTATTCCGATCGCGCCAACTTTCTGAAGTAGCAATACGCAAATTTGCCACTTGATCACCAGAATTCAAACGGCGGATTTCAGGATCCGCACCAAGATTACCAATCAGAATAACTTTATTAAGGCTACCAGCCATCGCATAAACTCCAAAATTTTAATTCGTAAAATACTCTGTTTTATAACAGTTATAACCATCTCGACCTTCAATTTACATGTCTGCAATTGACCTTCAATATGGATATTGCTATCCTTTCCCAATATTGTATCCGTGTAATTATAACAAAAGATGATAAAGACGCATAGTTTATTCCACCACAAGAGAATAAAAAGCTGCTCATTTGTATTTTTCTTTTCACAAAACTTATACCTTCCTTTAGCATTAAAGCAGTTAAACACATTGTAATTCTAAAAAAACAGTTTTATTCCATTTTAGGTGCTCAATTTTTGACACATATGCCAAGGATAAAGTATGACTCATCAAAAATATATCTCCATTCGCGGTGCACGTGAGCATAACCTTAAAAATATTGATCTCGATCTTCCTCGTGATAAACTCATTGTTATAACAGGACTTTCTGGATCAGGGAAATCATCCTTAGCGTTTGATACAATTTACGCTGAAGGACAGCGTCGCTATGTCGAAAGCCTTTCAGCCTATGCACGCCAATTTTTGGAAGTCATGCAAAAACCTGATGTCGACCGTATAGATGGTCTCTCTCCAGCTATCTCCATTGAACAAAAAACAACCAGTCGCAATCCTCGTTCAACGGTAGGTACCGTTACTGAAATCCACGATTACATGCGTCTTCTCTTTGCACGTATTGGTATTCCTCATTCTCCTGTGACAGGACTTCCTATTGAAAGCCAGACAGTAAGCCAAATGGTGGATCAAATTATGTCCTTACCAGAAGGAACGCGAATTTTTATTATGTCCCCTTTGGTGCGAGGACGAAAGGGAGAATATAAAAAAGAGCTAACAGAACTTTTAAAAAGAGGATTTCAACGCGCTAAAGTTGATGGAAAATTCTATGAAATCGCTGATATTCCACCTCTTGATAAAAAATATAAACACGACATCGATGTCGTGGTAGACCGCATTGTTGTACAGAAGGATATCATCTCTCGCTTGGCTGATAGTATAGAAACCTGTTTACAACTAGCAAATGGGCTTGCCATTGCTGAAATGGCAGACCAACCCTTAGCACAAAAAGAAACGACAAAGGAATCTGCTCATAAGTCGAAAAATAATACACACAAACGGCTCATTTTTTCAGAAAAGTTTTCCTGCCCTGTATCGGGTTTTTCTATTCCTGAAATTGAACCACGCCTTTTTTCGTTCAATAATCCTTTTGGCGCCTGTCCTCTCTGCGATGGACTGGGCATCAAAAAAGCAATGGATCCACTGAAAATTGTGCCCAATAAAAATCTTACCCTCAAAAATGGCGCCATTGCTCCTTGGGCTAAATCGGATTCACTTTATTATAGCCAAACCCTAGAAGCATTAGGAAAAGCTTACGGTTTCAAACTCACAGATCAATGGTGTGAACTCTCTAATGAAGCACAACAGGCTATTCTCTACGGTACAAAAAGAGATGAAATTTCTTTTATCTATAAAAATAATTCTGGTTCGCATAAAACGACCCAACCTTTTGAAGGAATCATCCCTAATATGGAGAGACGCTGGAAAGAAACCGATTCTGCTTGGTCTCGAGAAGAAATCGAACGTTATATGTCTTCTTCGCCCTGCCCAGCTTGTCACGGTTATCGTTTAAAACCAGAGGCACTTGCTGTAAAAATCAACGGAATGCATATTGGGCAAATATCAGATCTTTCTATTCTAAAAGCAGATGATTGGTTTGCCAATGTTCATCAATATCTCACAGAAAAACAACGTAATATCGCCGTACGTATTTTAAAAGAAATTCGTGAACGTTTGGCTTTTTTAAATCATGTAGGATTGGAATATCTTACCTTGTCTCGAAATTCAGGAACGCTTTCAGGTGGAGAAAGCCAACGCATTCGGTTGGCATCCCAAATTGGTTCTGGTCTTACAGGCGTTCTTTATATTTTAGATGAACCATCTATCGGTTTACACCAACGCGATAACGAACGCCTGTTGGAAATGCTGCGCCATTTGCGCAATCTTGGCAATACAGTTATTGTTGTTGAACATGATGAAGATGCTATTCTCACAGCGGATCATGTTGTCGATATGGGGCCTGCCGCGGGCGTTCATGGTGGAGAAATCATAGCGCAAGGGACACCGCAGGAAATTATAGAAAATTCAGCCTCTCTCACAGGCCAATACCTTTCAGGAAAAATGGCTGTTAAAATGCCGACAGAGCGACGCAAAATATCAAAAACGAAAATACTTAAAATCATCGGCGCCAAAGGCAATAACCTCAAAAATATCAATGCGAATATTCCTCTTGGAACCTTCACATGCATAACTGGTGTTTCTGGAGGAGGAAAATCAACATTTCTTATTGAAACGCTTTTCAAAGCAGCATCACATCATATCATGGGCTCTCATCATACTCCTGCCAGCTATGACAAAATTGAAGGATTAGAATTTCTTGATAAAGTCATCGATATCAACCAGTCCCCTATTGGACGCACCCCACGCTCTAATCCCGCAACTTATACAGGCGCTTTTACACCGATTCGTGAGTGGTTTGCCGATCTTCCAGAATCAAAAGCCCGCGGTTACAAAGCTGGGCGTTTTTCATTTAATGTTAAAGGAGGACGTTGCGAAGCATGTCAAGGTGATGGAGTCATCAAAATTGAAATGCACTTTTTACCTGATGTCTATGTTACTTGCGATGTCTGTAAAGGAAAACGCTATAACCGAGAAACACTAGAAATAAAATTCAAAGGACAGTCTATAGCCGATATTTTGGATATGACAATTGAAAAGGCAGAGGAATTTTTCCAAGCTATTCCCGCTATTCATAATAAAATGGAAACTCTCATTAAAGTAGGATTGGGTTACATAAAAGTAGGACAGCAAGCAACCACACTTTCTGGTGGGGAAGCACAACGTGTAAAACTTGCGAAAGAACTTTCTCGTAAAACAACGGGACGTACACTCTATATTTTGGATGAACCGACAACAGGTTTACATTTCCATGATATTTCCAAACTTCTTGAAGTGCTTCACGAACTAGTCGAGCAAGGCAACACAGTTATAGTCATTGAACATAACCTTGATGTTATAAAGACAGCCGACTGGATTATTGATTTAGGACCAGAAGGTGGAGATCGCGGTGGTGAAATTGTTGCAATTGGACGCCCTGAAGACATCATTAAGGTTCCCGCTTCCTATACGGGAAAATTTCTAAAACATGTTTTACTGCGCCCATCTCTCTATAATTCCAATTCTTAGAAACGCTTTCTATTGTAAAATACAGCATACTAACAAAGCCTGTACTTTTATTATTACCTGCAAACCAACACCTAATTCCAGTGGTGCAACACGTTTGAAGCAAAGACTAAAAACAATTTAGCGCTTTATAAGCTATTTCAGTTGTCGTATTGCCAAATAGGAACGCGCACATAATTGCGTATTTATTCTCTGTTTTGTTTATACCTGAAACGACCAGACAGCCTAAACTGGGAAGAATATGAAGTTTTAAGGGTATAAATAAGTTCCTATCTTTCCATTTCCTTTTAATTTATCTTTATGATTTTCAAAGACATCCACAGCAATATCTTATAATGAAGATTGCCATTGCTTCACGCTTTTATTTATCGCGTTCCTTAATAAAGATCACATTCCTCACGAAGGAACAAAACGCCCCAAACGGAATATATTTGCGTTGCCAATTCCCACATCTGTTTTAAAGAAACATTTCTCAATGCTCTCAAGCCCATTTCACGACGGCTCCTATGAATGCTATAATGATAAACTCATTATTGTACACCACCATCTTTACATTTATGAAGAAGCATAATCGGCATCATCACACTCTTTTCCAATATTTGTCTTCCCTACTCCCTAATATTGTAAAGCCTTTAGTTATCGAAAGCTTTCATAAAAAGCATTTTATTTCTTTTTTCAAATGTTGTTATCCACACACTCATAACTATTTATGATATATAAAAGTATCGTTTTGATTGATTGACGATAAAAAGATCTAAAATGAGAAAATCTTACGCTATTAGAGTTTCTCATTTAATGTGGAGAGAGTCTAATTATCCTTATAAGTCAAGATATTATCTAACAAAAAAGAAACAAAACTCTTTTATTATATTATTTGAATTCTTGTATAAGAATTGTAAGTTTTTTTCCCAAAAAACAGTATTTGGCTGTATTCTACAAAAGAAACTCTCCTAAAAGAGCTTAGAGTATCATTATTTTCGACTTTTTGTGCACAAAGTATCTGTTGGACATCTTACAGTTGTCAATATAATGTGATGCAGTCTAAAAAGACAAAATAACGTTGGAGATAATTTCAGCATGAAAAAAATTGAAGCCATTATAAAACCTTTCAAACTTGATGAAGTGAAAGAAGCGCTTCAAAAAATTGGGTTACATGGTATTACAGTAACAGAAGCGAAAGGTTTTGGTCGTCAAAGGGAACATACAGAACTTTATCGTGGTACGAAATATGTTGTTGACTTTCTACCTAAAGTAAAGATTGAAATTGTTGTGTCCGATGAAAAACTGGAACAAACTGTTGATGCAATACGTAAAGCAGCTCAAACCAAACATATAGGGGATGGAAAGATATTTGTCTTTTCCATTGATGATGCAATTCGTATAGGCACGGACGAAACCGGTATCGATGCCCTTTAATAAATAACGAGAAAATTCACTTTTTTATCCACCTCAACGCCATATTAAGGAAATTGAATATGACAACCGCATCAGATATTATCAAACAGATTACAGACAACGAAATCCGTTTTGTTGATTTACGTTTTACTGATCCACGAGGAAAATTGCATCACATTACAATGGATATCGCAGAGATCAGCGAGGATACTTTTAGTGATGGTGTCATGTTTGATGGTTCTTCAATTGCTGGTTGGAAAACAATTAATGAATCTGACATGGTTTTAATGCCAGATCCAGCAACAGCACATATTGATCCTTTTTTTGCTCAATCTACTTTGGTCATATTTTGTGATGTACTTGATCCTGTCTCTGGTGAGTTTTATCGTAGAGATCCTCGTTCTATCGCCAAAAGGGCTGAGGTTTATATGAAATCTTTAAACATTGGAGATACAATCAATGTGGGTCCAGAAGCAGAGTTTTTTATCTTTGATGATGTACGCTATAAAACGGACCCTTACAACACAGGGTTTAAACTCGATTCAAGTGAACTTCCCTCTAATGATGATACGGAATATGAAACAGGAAATCTAGGGCATCGCCCACGAATAAAGGGAGGCTACCTTCCTGTTCCGCCGATTGATTCCTGCCAAGATATGCGTTCTGAAATGCTCACAGCACTCAAGGATATGGGCGTACAGGTCGAAAAACACCATCACGAAGTAGCAGCAGGACAACATGAATTGGGTATTCGTTTTGATACACTTGTTCGCGAGGCTGACAAGATGCAAATTTTTAAATATGTTGTACATCAAATAGCAAACAGCTATGGGAAAACAGCAACCTTCATGCCAAAACCAGTTTTTGGTGATAACGGCTCTGGAATGCATGTCCACATTTCCATTTGGAAAGATGGTAAACCCATTTTTGCAGGAAATGAATATGCCGGACTATCAGAAACCTGTCTGTTTTTTATCGGTGGTGTTATTAAGCACGCAAAAGCAATAAATGCTTTTACCAACCCATCCACAAACTCCTATAAACGTTTGGTTCCTGGTTATGAAGCTCCTGTTCTTCTTGCCTATTCAGCACGTAATCGTTCTGCATCTTGCCGTATTCCTATGAGCTCCTCACCAAATTCAAAACGCGTAGAAGTTCGTTTTCCAGACCCAACAGCAAATCCCTATTTGGCATTTGCAGCCCTTTTAATGGCTGGTCTTGACGGTATCAAAAACAAAATTCATCCCGGACATGCTATGGATAAAGATCTTTATGATCTTCCCTTAAAGGAACTTAAAGAAATCCCTACTGTTTCAGGAAGCCTGCGTGAAGCGCTTGAAGCACTTGACAAAGATCGTGGCTTTCTTAAAGCTGGCGACGTTTTTGATGATGATCAGATTAATTCCTTCATTCAAGTAAAGATGCAAGAAGTCTTGCGTTACGAAACAACACCCCATCCTGTTGAATTTGATATGTACTATTCTGTTTAAACAATCAATACGCATTCTTTTGATTTTAAAAATGGAGGCAAAAGCCTCCATTTTTGTGGATATTCTTCTCATGCAAAAGCGCAAGAGGCTTTTTGCTCGTCCGCTTTTCCTTTATAATGTGTTGAATCTCTTCAAATGAATTAACAAAGGTTTCTAATGCCGCGAATTTGTTTTCTCGTTCCCGTTCTTTTATGCATTGTCTTTATCACATCAACAACTAAAGCACATACAATAACCAACCAAAAACTTACAACTCTTGAGAAAGCAACATCTGCTTATAGTAAAGCACTTAAAAATGCCGATGCAAATGCCATCTTAAATGCTATTCCTCCCCAAGTCATCAACCGCTTAACCGCCAAAAAAAATCTTAATCAATCACAATTTCTACAAATCATGAAAAGCCAAATAGAACGGTTGGCAGAAAGTTACAAGATTGAAACGATCAACATTGATCAAAAACAAAAACGTGAAGGTACCCTTGATAATGGTACCCCTTATTTTGTTATACCCGTGGAGCTTGTAACCACAACAAATGCTGGAAAAAAATGCTCTATTCAAACTGAAATTATTGCCCTACTTCACGATAACCAATGGTATTTTATCCGTGGCAATGACGAAGCGCTCTTAACCATAACCAATGAACTATTTCCTGGACTTGATAAAGTAAAAACCAATCCTCAAAAAGTCACAAAAATACTCTGAGCGAAAAGAATGCACGTAAATAAAAGATTTTCCCCTATAAACAAGTTGTAACAATTGTAGCAGCAGCATTAAATTCAACTTTTTTATGAGCACGGCGTGCTATTGTGTCTTTATCCGTTCCCCATTGCTCCATCATCCAATCTTCATCTAAATGGGCAATAGACCAAGCATGATCAGCATCAATGTTTCCCGCAGCAACAGCAAGAGCAATGAGAGCAGATCCCGTTAATGTTGTCATCATATGAAGTGCCGCAAGCATATAAGCAGACTCAACTCTACGTAAATAATGACTCACAGCTTGAAGTGCTTCTGGTGATTGTTCCACATGCATCAGCCCTTCTGTCAAATAAAACCGCGCACCCAGTTTTTTTTCTGCCCAATCTAATAAAGGATCCCATTGTTCAGATTGTTTTTGCACCAACTCTTTAGGTGTCTGTGCACGATAAAAGATCATATCACATGCAACGAAACGCAATAAATCTTCAAAAACCGCCTGCATATCATCAGCGATACCATCAATAACAGTATTAACCAAACGCGTCATCGGCATTTTTGCAGGATCAACAACGTGCTTTTGGTTCTCAAATTCCTGAGCAACGTATTCAGCAAACACTTCTGTTGGCACATGAAAATGACGCCTTGCGGGCGTTTTTACAGGACGTTCATCCAACAAAATCGTAAAGCCGCCCTCCTCACAAGCGATCTTCACTTGCTTATAAAACCGTTTTGGGTGTGATTGGAATGAAAGATTTTGAATCTTTTGAACAGAACTCTTTTTATTCAATGGCATATCAAAATGATCCAAAATCTCACGCATATTTGTTTACCTCTGATTTTTTCAAGAAAGCGACTGTTTCTTTAGGTTCTGTAGCTTCAATAAGGTTTAATCTGACCTTCTTAACGATTCCAAAGAAGAAAAAAAATCTTGCCAATCTCAATCTAACTTAAGAGTTATATTTCATGTTTCTTTTACAAACAAGACAATGATGATTGCCTTTTATATATTTAA
Source organism: Bartonella sp. MM97QHHN (assembly GCF_042194285.1). Taxonomy (NCBI): domain Bacteria; kingdom Pseudomonadati; phylum Pseudomonadota; class Alphaproteobacteria; order Hyphomicrobiales; family Bartonellaceae; genus Bartonella; species Bartonella sp. MM97QHHN. Next base: position 23,090 of record NZ_JBHIMS010000094.1, read on the forward strand.
TACAATCATAATAGTAAAACAATTTTTAAAAGTATTATCTTAATTAAGAAGTTAAATATATTGAGTTTTATGGCAAAGATGTTCACGCCTTACCAATTTGCTTATTATTCACCTATAATAGTATTATCAATATGAACAGATTCAAAAACGCTGCTCATCCAAAAAATGATAGAGCAGTACGGTTTATGTGTCATTCACCTTCGCTTAACCATTCCAATAATTCTCTAACATATCCAATAAATACCCTGCATAGAATTTTTCTGCTCAATTACTCCCCTAAAAGACGCTGTTTTACGGCATGATAGAATAATGAACAGACAAAATTATAATTGTAAATTTTCTTTCATATATACATTATTTTATAAAGCACTAAATTACTTAACGCATTGTGCTTGATATACTCTACATATTACACTAGTTTAAATTTAGGCATATAGTTATAAAGAATAGAGATCATGCAATCTGAAAATAATACTTTTATCTATACACTTGGCCCTGCAGATACTAACTGTGCAGCAGCAGCACAGTGGTGGCTTGACAATCACAATAGAAGTGTTTTGTTCACTGACTCGAGATCCCGTATTATCTTATACGCAACTCTTGAAGAAGCATTTAATGAACTTGCTCAGAAAAAGGATGGATATCTCTTAAGCTGTGCTGCTTACCCTGATTTGCATACACTCATATTTACCCGTTTAGGTGATATGCAATTATTTGACAGCTTTATCATGCCTACTCACTCTATGGTTTTAGCTAAACGCAATAACATTGATGAAATTAAAACCGTAGCGACTCATCCTGACCCGCAATCTCTGGTAGCTCATCAATATGACAAAGTATTTGCCAACAGCAATGCTGATGCAGCCGTTCTTTGTAAGGCTGAAAAAGCCGATGCTTGTATCACAACATCGGTTGCGGCAAATCGCTATAAGCTGAGTATTGTCGAAAATTTTGGACAAGTGCCAATGTCCTTTTTGCTCCACTCACTAAAGTCAACTAATCATGAAAAAATCTGAAGCGCTTCTTTCCATTGTTAACTTAGTTGACAAATTCCGTATGCGCCAAGAACGAGATGGGAGCATTAAAGAACCAACTTCAGCAGATAATAATATGATCAATGAATTGATCACTCTGCTGAACCACCATGCTAATATTCTTGACGGATTATCTCCAAAACTTTTAGCGACCATTTCTGATGATCTTCATCAGTGGATGATCAGCGGTTTAACGACCCCTCCTCAATTTGATAACACTTTGGCTGCTTTCAAAGCCCCATTACCAGATGCTCCCTTGTTTTTCTTGGCTCCAATGCGTGCAACAAATGGACCTGATCCAGAAGGATTCCGGCTGGAATTAGTTACAGGATATCGTCATGAAACGGCCTATCTTGCTGACGCCTCAAAATATACAAATAATTATCTGTCACCTTTTCAATGTATAAAAATGGGAATAGCATCAAGAGGTTTTTTAGAAGGCAATTGCATTGTTCTATTCCCAGAATCTGTAGCAACTGCTCAAAAAATTGTTAAGCAAGCATTTGCTTTGTTTTTTTCAGTAAATTCTTTGATATTTACAATAAGCAAACAATTGTGGAAGCTGAACGTTTACTCGGCCGTGATAGTAAATTCCTGTTCGGTCAATTGCATAGTCGAAACTTATCTAAAGAAGACATTTACGATGCTCGCTGTTTGTGGGGCTATTATCATGACTATGCACATCATACTGGACCGCGGCCATTGGATAAAAATCTATATATAAAATTAAATTGGTTCACTGGTCTTCTAGAAGAAACTAAAGTTGATTTAATTACAGTGCGTATTATGCTACAAAATCATCCAAAATTTTGGAAAGAAATAACTGAATTTGTCCTATTAGAACGCATATTCCGTTATCCAAAAGATTCTGATCAGCATATGACATTCGATGCTGGTACAGGGATCTTGCTTTTTGAAATATTGATGCGGAACAAAGCATTGATTGAAACAAATCAAGGTTATCTTCAATTTGATTTGGAGTGTCTTGAAAAAGTAATAATATTGATGATAGCAGATATAGAAGCACTTGAAGCATTAGATGATGACGCTTATTTGGCAGGAGCTAAAGATTATATCCAAAATAATCTTGGAAAACCACAGACCTCAAAGTCACGATTTAATTTTTCAACATCATCTTATGCACAGCGAGTGATTAGAGGATTAAATCATTGAGTTTTATAAAAGGACGATTACTATTATTTACTTTTGCCATTCTAGCATTGTTTTCCATAAGTTGGTTATTATCTAAGAATTTGGTTAGCAATATACCCGTCATGCATGCGGTTGGACTTAGGTTGTTTGCCACCGCTGCCACCTTATGGCTGATTGCAGTATTTCGTGAGAAAGCTGTTTTCAGATCCCTACCATTGCTTTCCATGATACCTTCTTTTTTAATTCTATCAGTATTAGGATTCTCGCTGTATTTTGTATGCAGCTTTGGTGCATTAAAATCACTCAAAGCCAGTGATTTAACCATGGTGCTCGCTACTATTCCAGGAATTACTTATATATTAGGTGCATTGACAAATGTCCTTAAATTCTCATGGCTGAAGCTTAGTGGAGTGATAATTGTCAGTGTAGCAGCTGTGGCATTCAATATAAACAATGGAGAAGGTGGATACAGCCTAATAGGAATAGCTCTTGCTTTAACAGCAGCCCTTTCTTACTCTGCTTATGGCTTATTGTCTAAACGTTATCTTAAAAATTTACCTTTGCTCACCTCACTGGCTTGGATCACGACAATTTCTGCAGCATCATTTATGCCATTATTTATTTTTGATCCTGCCCCACTCTTATATCTTAAGTTAGAAGATATATTTAAAATATTGATTTTAGGAACTGTTTGCTCGGCACCAGTTTACGTATTATACCAAAAAGTTTTAGCCGAAGGAGGCGTATTATACGCCAACACTATCGGCGTATTATCCCCTTTTGCAGTGGTTGCATGTGAATGGATAATCGACTCGAGCCCTTCTCTCAACATTATCAAAATAATTGCTATGATTGTAGTTGTTATAGGGATGACACTCTTATTTATAGATGCATCAAAGGTATCTACATGGCAACATAAACGCCATTCTCAAAACTCCAAATTTAATAAGGAAACAAAATGAAAAAACTCGCGTTAGTTTGCCAGCGCAATGCAAAATTACCATTTATATTTGAAGCAGTACAAGCAGCTAATATCGAATTAGTAATGATCTATGATACCGCTGAAAGCGCTCCCACTCAACACCCCGCAGCAGTCACTTCAACTTGGCAACTTCCTGTTTTTGATAACCCAGAGCTAGCTCTAGACACTTTTGCAACAGGAGCAAAAGAACGCAATATTGCTGGGGTTATGACCCTTCGCGAAGAAGCCATTCTATGGACAGCTTTGGCTGCAAAAAAAATCAATACTCCAAGTATTGAACCAGAAGTAGCAGCATTAACCAGAAATAAATATCTCATGCGTCAAGCTTTTGCTAAAGCAGGCTTAAGAACACCAGGATTCTTTTATATAGATAATCCAGAAGACCTATCACAAGTACATGCCTTAGACTGTCCACTCGTTATTAAACCCGTCTCTGGATGGGCAAGTGCAGGCGTCATGTTAGCTAAAAATTCCACCGAACTTCCTGATCTCATTAAAGCCGTATGGAATGTTCAGCATAAAGACATGGCACGTTTTAATGATAAAAATAAACCTGTAGGTTTAGTCGTAGAACAGTATTTGTCAGGAAAAGAGTTTGTCGTAGAATGCTTTGTTGATACAGCAGGTGTACACGTTCTATCCGTTGGAGACAAGGGACAGCCTGAGGGACCATGGTTTGAAGAAACAATTTATCGTCAACGCTGTGATATAGATGATCCTTTAATTATTGCTTTATGTGAGGCTGCATGCTCTGGAGTTAAAGCTCTTGGTATAAATATGGGAGCTGCCCATGTAGAGCTACGCCTAGATACTAATAATTTACCTTATATCATTGAGATAGGCGCTCGTATAGGTGGATCAGGTGTTTCCCATTTTATTGTTGAGCAAGGTACAGGAATTTCATTTGCAAAACTATGTATGAATGCCGCTTTAGCTGAAAAAACCCCAGACCTTCCCGATATACTCCCAACTGAAAAAGTGGCGGCAAATTATATTATTCCTCTTCATGGGTATGGACGGTTTTCTGGATTTTCAGGTCTAGATAAGGTTGCACAGCATCCTCAAACCGCCAGAACTATCATTTTTTTTGAAACCAATCACATTTCACCACCTCCACCAGCATTTGGTGGATATCCTGGTTTTATTTTCTCTGTTCATAACTCAAACGAAGAAGCACGCAATTACCATAAATGGCTCGATGATACCTTAAGCATCATATGGCAAAATACTGATTTATAATGATAATTTATCGTTATTCATATTGAATGAGAACGCCGATATCGTAGGATTTTCTCATTTTAAATCTGTTTATCAGATGAACAAATTTTTTAAAGCATTTGAAAAATGCTATAGTAGATAAAAATAAATCAACACGATATTTTCATATTTATTAAAACACATGATATCATTATTAAAAGAAGCAACTAAAATTCTGCACAAACAATGGTTTTAATTCCGATAGTAGAACAAGACTTTGAAAATAACATTTATTATTTTTTTAAAAGATTTATTAAAAATGATAGCGCAAACCACCAGAAAAATGAACTCCAGAAAAACCAGCCTTGGTTAACCTATGCTGATAGCTAAGATCACTGTAAAGTGTAACTTTAGAAGAAAACTGCGCATTGATACCCAAACCTGTTTCTAAGGAAGAACCGAAAGCACTCAACTGAAAAACATCTTTAAAATGAACAAATTGTTCTTTACCAAAACAATGAGCAAGATGAATATTGCCATAAAAAGAAGTGATACGATCCTTATCAGAGGCTGTAAATGTTTTACTTAAACGCCCACCAACACGCACAAACCATTGACTCATTTTTTTCATATCAACATCAAATCCATCAATATCACGAAACTTATCAAATTGAAGATGTTGATAAATAAGCTGAAGTTGCGGATCAAAAATAAGATCTTTATATCCTGTCATAAACGTTTTACCAGCAGAAAACGAAACGTTCAAAGGATTTGCTTTTAATGTCGCCGTCTTACCCCAAACATGGCTACGCACATCCCCTTTAAACAAACCATAAGATAAAAGACCATCTATATAAAAACCAGTTTTGTGTTCCACACTACCGTATGACGTAAATGACCATTTATTAAACGTACTCTTTTGGCTTCGTTCCACGTTACGAGGTTGTAAAGAAAGCTTTCCATAGGTTCCCATAATCCCAAAAGATGTCGTACTATATGCGCTCTCTATTGTTTTGAGCAAAATATCTGTTTTTATAGCGTTATAATCAACATGACCATCGTACCCATATTTAAGTATAGAAAGATCTGAGACATAACGATAACTCCCACCATAACCGTGAACAGATAAAGCAAAGTTCCCTTCAACTTTTAATAATTTACGAGGAATAGACCGCGTAGCTTGCAACTGCTTTTGTTGATGACCAATATCCATGAGCCCAACATGAAATAAAGCATTTGGTAACAAAAGATAAGTTGGAACTTGTGGAACAACCTCTCTGACCTTTAACTCGGAAGGGGGAATAGCAGACACCTCTAAAGCAGGCTGAATATATTTACTTTCAAGGCGAAAATCCCAAAAATCTCCATCTCCTTCAACCAATCTTTGAGAAGTTTGTGCATTTCCAAGAGCAGAAGCTGGACCATAAGCATGAAGATAATATTGGTAAGGCAAACCCTCTAATGCGATATAAGCACGATTTAACTGAAAAGAATCCTCTGCCGCTTTTCCAGAAACCTGAATAAGTGAAATACTATGAGCATTTTCACCGGTTGCTATCTCACCCTGATTTCCTGCAACAAATTGCACATAAACTGTTGTTTTTCCAGAAACATCACCATGTATTAAAAGCCGATCAGTTTTTTTATTATCGAGCAAACCATCACTACTGAGATGCGTATTGAGATAAATATCTGCCCTATCTTGCGCACTATAAACTTCTTTTTCTCCCTTCCCAATATGAAGTGTCTGATACTCCTGAAACATTGGAGTCTCAAAAGCAATAAAACTATCAGAAACTTTCACAAATGAAATAGACGAACTTGTACGGTTTGCAACTTGCAAATCGATCTCTCTTCTTTTTGTCAAAAACCATTTTGATCCCCCTGTTAAATAAAGCTCAGCAATAGAATCATCGGCAACACGAGTCCCTCCTATCAATGAAGAAGAATTAGCCAAAATCGCTACACTCCCCCCCTTTTCAACTGTTAATAATAAGTCACCAAAAATTTTTGTACCTTCTGTTACTCCAATATAACTACGACTGTTATTACTATGAACAGCTGTCCCATCTGGAACCTCAAAAATCGTCCTTTTCAAAAAGACAAGCCCCTGTTCATACGCATCATTTTCCCCATCCCTCTCAAAATACATACCATGTTTGTTACCTATTGCTTTAATTGTTGAATCTTCAATATTAACCCGCGAAATTAAAATATTTCCTTCCCTGCCGTTATTGGATGGCGTGTTAGAATCTTGTCCAACTGTTAAAACATGAACATCCGTAGAAATAATATTCGTATTTTTTACATAAACAGAACCCTGATGTTTTACATTGAAAACTGTATGTGTACTTTTTTCATTTGTATTTTCTTTGTCTTCTGTTTTTTGATATTTTGAAGCAATGGTAACACCATCTAAAGTCGCACTCCCCCCTCTCCCCACATAAAGCGCAGCAGCATCATTCACATCAATAAATCCACTTTTCATCTGAATACCCGCATCAGCACTAACGAAAAGAGCACTCTCTTGACCGATACCCAAACCTTCCACTTTAATTTTTGTATTCGTTAACGTAACAGATGCTCCTCGCTTCTCTGCATAAGCAGCAATCTGAGAAGCCTCAATTGTTCCACGATTAACCTCAATCATTCCACTATCAGCTTTAAGACCTATTGATACATTTTTAAAAGCTGAATCGCTCAAAACAATTTTTCCCCCTCGTGATACAAAAACACCATAAATATCTTCTATACCCGCAGTAGCTTCAACCTCTACACGCGTTGCCTGAATAACTGTATTTGGCTCCTGCACTACTATAGCAGCAGGTAACATGAGAGAACGACCCTCCCCATTCTTTTCTTTAACAGGCGCCGTGAATTTATATACTTTATCACTAATTGTATGCTTTGAACCATCACTGCATCCGTAAGGTAATTTGTTTTCATCACATGACAGTGATGTATATGAATGAGAATGTGCCTCAATATTTATATTTAACAAAAAAGAAAAAATAGCTGCTGTAAAAAAGCACGAATACAAGTGATTGTTAGATACCTTGACTATCATTGTTTCTCAAAACTTTCTTTTTTCAACAAAAACAAAAAATGCTGGAAAAAAAATAAACCACAAATTAAACACAATAAGAACAAAACAAACAAAATTATTTTATTTTTTTATGATAAAATCATAGCATTCAATAATATGTTTTGTGTTTTATGTAAAGAAAGAACAAAAAGTTTAAAAATACCATTTAGGAGGACAATCCCTTTAAAGAAGGCATCTCAAAAACCGCTGAAAACTGTAATTACAAAAGGCCCAAAAACCAATCTTAAAAAAACGTGAAAAAATGCGAATTTTGAAGAGATATAATATTCAATTTATCTCACCACAAAAAAATAAAAATACAACAACATGAGAATAACTTTTAAGATTAAACGATTAAAACGTTTTAATAAAACACAGCACAAAAAGATACAATATACGAAATCTATAACCGCATCATCTCTTCAACCACAACAAAAAAACAAGAAATTGCACACTAATGTATAAGCTAATGTACACAATTTCTATATTAAAAATGTTAAATATCTAACAAAGAAATTTGAATAAATAAAAAACTTCTCCTAATACCCTATCATCAATGATTTGAATTAATAAATGTAATATTTTAGATCTTTTGATAAAATCTAAAATACAGTAAAACACTCACCATTCTGAACTTAAAAAACACCAAAATAAAATTTCATCAAAATTAGCTCTATGAAAGCTATCTGTTTATTATCGTTAAAGCAGATATTTTAGCAAAGCTATTATTTGCCATTCTTTATATTGAATAAATTTCTCTAAACAACAACCCACTATCCTCCGCTAGCATCATCTGACCACAACACTATTGCCAATCTCGTAGCTGATGAATATAACTACATTGGAGACAAAAGAGCTATATTTCTCTCTTCTCCCGTTTAATATTTTTATTTAATTATTGCTTTAAAAATCAAAGTTCTACTGTTGATGATCACTTGTACAAAGCTTTTTTTATTTTCTGGCGCTTTTTATCATTTTCAAAACGTAACATCAAATCTCGCTCTTGTTTTGTCGAATTGGTTACACCAAAAGTATCATTGTCCATAACCTGCTGATACCCTGCTACCATTAAATTGACTAAAAATGAATCACTTCGCGGCGTTGATGAAAAATAGATTCCCTTTGAATCTTGTAATTTGTACCGATAACCTGCTTTAGTCATGCACTCATAAACTGCTGCAAAATCACTTGCACGCGAATCCATATTTTTAGAAGAAGCGTAGATTGGTTTCCAACCACATTTTGACAGTGCTTGTTGGACCATAGACTTACTGACACCAGACTTTTCCCATAATTCTAACGTCGATGGGGGAGGTTTGCTAATACACCCAGCAGAGCTTAATAAAATTATAGCACTCAATAATTTCAATGTTTTTTTCATTTCCCCCTCCGTCAATATTTACGATAGAAAGACTGATAAGTCTTCTAATATTTACTCACACGCAAGATGACTTTTGTTAGCATATAGATATTGAAGAAACAATCCCACCCCCCCATGGAAAAACAAGAATGTAAGGATTTTTGATTACAGCAGCCTCAATACTTAAGGTTGACATTCAGGTTGTTCTTTATGCTCTTGACAATGAGGACTATTCAAACGCCTCTCTACACTTCGCTGAGGAATAACTGCATCAGGCTGACAAATTGGAAGATTTTTATATTTCTCACACCACTTCATTCTTCCCAATTTATCTTGGAAACCTGCTTGGATCATACATGCATTCACAGACTCCTCAGCATTGAATTTCTCATCCGTACTTGTTTCTGTATCAAGACGACCATCAAGATGCTGTATTCCACATTCTAACAAAGCTTTTTTGATCTCAAGCTGATCAGTACCGGATTTTTCCCATGCATCTACAGCTGTTCGAGAAGGCTGCTCAGGGTAGCATCCAGCCATAACAAATAAGGTTATCCCGCTTAATAATTTTAAAATCTGCTTCATTTTCCTATCCTTGAGTAATTTTGATATTACGAAACAATCTATAAATTATTTTACATGCTGTTTTTTATTTCCAAAACAATGATGAACATTATCAACCTATATTATTTTATCTTTCCGAAGATTATGCCATAATTATTATATCAAAAATACGGTAAAATTATTACTAAAATCATATATCTATCAACGATATGCTTATAATTATTATCAATATTTTGATTACAACCAAAATAGATATTTTATATTATTGCGCCAACAGTTGTGGTACCCATAAATAAATAGCATTGACATGCTGAATTAAGCCCCCCGCGTACGGGTATGAGAAACATGAAGGTAGGGATTGTGATCGTCACAAACAGCAAGACTTAAGGTTTGCATTCAGGTGCATTTTTATATTTTTTACAAAAAGGGCTGTTCACGCGCTTCTTAACACTGTGCCTCGGGATGACAGCACCCGGACGACAAATGGGCAAGTTTTCGGCTCTATGATTCTCGCACCAAGTCCCCCCACTTTATCACGGAAACCTGATTGGAGCATACAAGCTTCTATGGTTGCTATTGCATTGTAGCTGAGCTTTCTGCTTTCTGGATCAACATCATAAGGCGTTGGCATACCACATTCTAATAATGCTTTTGCTACCTCAGTAAAATCTGCTCCAGGTTTCTCCCGCGTAGCTATCTCTCCTGGAGGAGTTTTATTAAACTGGCACCCAGCTATACTCAATAGAGTTATCGCGCTTAATAATTTTAGAGTTTGTTTCATTTTTACTCCATGATTTAATTCAAGGCTTTTGTTCTAAATGAGATGTGTCATAAAACTTTTGGCATTTATAACCCACATCTCCAAGACAAGTATGGAAGCTTATGGGATTCATGATCACTCTCCACCATTCTTTCCAAACGTTACTACCAGCAGGTATCGTCTCGTAGGTATAGCCATTACCGCCAATAATTCTGCTTACAAAGTCAAATCTATTCCCATCAAAACCAATAATGGTTTGTTTGCCATCACTCACATAACCTAACAGACCGTATGCAACTAAAACATTAGAGGCTGGTCCATAGAAATTGATATTCGTGTTATCGGCTATCCCGCGAACACCTTCTTGTTTGAAAGAATTCAGCATATTCCCCAATGTCATTGTCCCGCGGCTATGTCCATAAAGTTCCAACCCTGTAATACCATGGCTATACACCAAATCTTTTGCTTCTTGTGTGGAATTGGTCAAACCCCAAAAGTTATTTTCCATAAACTTCTGATAACCCGCGACCAAAAGTTCTGAGATAGCAGAATCAGCTTCTGGGAACACAACAAAATAAAGCGGATTATTTTTATCCTTCGCATGTTGCTCTGTATAAACAGCGGCTTCCTCTGGTGGAGTAAAGATGCCATTAAAGGATACATGCACCTTGCCATCAGAACCTTCTTGCAAATGCTGCTTTTCTTCATCCGTTAAATAATGAAAGAGAGGGAACAATCCCGCCATTCCAAGCAAATGCAAAAATAGTGGGATTGTTGATCGTCACTAACAGCAAGACTTAAGGTTTGCATTCAGGTGCGTTTTTATATTTTTTACAAAAAGGGCTGTTTAAGCGCTTCTTGACACTGCGCCTCGGGATGACAGCGCCCGGACGACAAATGGGCAAGTTTTCGGCTCTAAAAGTATAACATGGCCCACCCGCTCTTGCTACCTCTTCATCTTTATAGCGGAAACCTGATTGAAGCATGCAAGCATAAGTTGTTGCTTTTGCATTGACGCTCTGCTTTCTGTTTTCTGGATCGACATCATAAGGAGTTGGCATACCACATTCTAATAATGCTTTTCCTATTTCAGTAAAATCTGCTCCTGGCTTTTCCCAAGCACTCAAATACCCTCCAGGAGTTTTATTAAACTGACATCCAGCGATACTTAACAGAACTATTATACTCAATAATTTTAAGCTTTGTTTCATTTTTTCCTCCTTAAAGGGACTTGTACTCGATTGAATGAGCCATGAACATACCGACATGCTTGGCTCGCATCTCCAAGGCAAGTATGGGGATTTATGGGATTTGTAGCCACTCTCTACCATTCTATCCAAACGTTACTGCCAGCAGGTATCGTCTCGTAGGTATAGCCATTACCGCTAATAATTCTGCTTACAAAGTCAAATCTATTCCCATCAAAACCTGTTTCACGCGTCTGTGAATGGCTGCTATGATAGTCTGTCATGCCAACAATCGTCATACTTTCTCCCATTACATTGATATCTTGACCGGAAATCAGATGAGAAGCAATAATCGTAGCATCTCATTGTACATCCATATCAACATTGCCTGTTGCCTCAAGGATAGAGAGAATTGTTGTTGTGTGTGTTTCAGAGCTATTGGAAGATTTCTCGTGTAAAAAGCCATTTTCCGATGATTGTTTTTGCTAGTCGTAGTGTTCTTGAGCGCCTTTTATGGTAATATTGAATAATTTTGCACCGAAATACAGTTGCGGAGTGCATTTTGTCCGCCTCCACTTGTAATAAAAATTACTCTTGTATCAATATTAAAAAAATAAGTTTGATCCTTCCTCTTGTGAGAACAATAACAATAAGAATCGTAAAACTGTCACACGTTCATTGTTCTCTTTAATTTACTCTTCTATGAGATTTTATTGTAATACCTTGCTGCTGTTTATTAAAGTTTTTGTAAAAACAATGATACAATGCCTCATGTAACTTTGTTATCCACTATTTTCTACCAACGCCAATCCTCTTTGAGAAAAAAATACATAAAGAACTTTATCTTCGCTTCTAAAAGCAATAGTAATTTTCTAAACAACAAAATTTAAACAACCAATTTTTTAAAGAGCTTAAAAAACAATTCTTACAATAACTTCTCTTGTGAAACAGAACTTCATTAATACGTTTAGAAAAAGATATCTGCCTATAATCATGTATCTGGTAAAATCTATTTGCACTGTTAGGCATTTTAACCTGAAAGACTTATATTGATGGCACAGCTCACCATCAAAAAAACGCCTAATATTTATATGATTTTGTCGTTACCGTAAGCAATGGCTCACAAAAACTTCCAAAGCAAAATAATAACGAGCAGATTTTTTCAATCTAGATTGTTCTAACCTTTAGAGAAAACAATCAAACACCTGTTCTCCTGATGACATCAGCTATTTGTTTTGAGTTTTTTCTCTATTCACATTTTATTGCTGTTTCTTTTGCTAGAAATAACAAGACCTCTTTTTATCTATATAGATAATTGATTTTATATATCTTTTTTAAAGTACGGGATACGTGGATAAAAGTTAGGGAATAGGATTTTCTAACATTTCTCTATAAAGCACGCTTCGCACAATGTTTCTAATGTTTCTTTGAAGTCTGCTAACGCTTCTTGATGTAAGCCATCTAAAAGTCTCATAAACGCAACAACAATTTCACGTTGCAACGGAGTAGAAGGCTTTATGATGATGCTTTTTCGACAAGAATAGGCTTCTTTTTTTAAGAGAGAAGCCTTCTCTTTATCTAAACCATAAAGCTCTATGATCTTTTCCTCCAGTCCTACAGGAACAGATTTTTTGCCAATCTCGACAGAAGATAAAAATGCTACAGATATGTCTAATTTC